>NZ_JBLZIO010000008.1:0-141170 GCF_048553315.1 Legionella sp. ST3F1
TTCCAATCCCAGGGTAAGGGAAAACGCCTACTGGCATACAGATAAGCTTGACCTATATCAGGGGGGACCACTACAAAGGATTCTTTTGGGGTGGCATCGAAAAATTGCGAATCCAAATACAAATCATTGCGTAAATGCAGAATATTTGCCTCCATACTCTCCAAATCCTCTTCTAACTCTGAAATATCAACACCTTTACCAGAATAGTAATCAATCAAAGAATTCAGGGCATTAATCGCGCTGGCAGTACCCTCCGTTGACATTATGTTTTCGGGGATTGGACCGATATTATTATCCATGGTAAAACCCACACCCCATAATTGACCATTATTAAAATACCCCCCCTGATTACGTACAATGCGCCATATTTTTCGGGCTGTATTAGGGCCAAACCACCGATCGACGGTTTCCACTCCCAGCGCCGAAATCCCCCAAAGATTAACATTCACAGACATGAAACTTCCTTCATCAGTAGTATCAGGTTGCCAATCATCAATTGCAGAGGGTGTAATTGCTGTACCATGGGTAAAAAATAAACCTTTCTTTACATCAAAAGCACCGTTATACAAAAAAACCAGTAAACCCAGCGTGTCATAGCCATTAACCGTTTTCCCCCCATATAGCATTACATCAATACGTTGCCTGGCTAAGATCACTTCTGAGGTTTGTTCCGTATTTTGCAAAATGCGCTTTAAAATCTGTAATCCGGCCAACACAGAAAAATTGTCTTCTACTGAAATTTCACCTTCGGGAATGAGACCTTGAGCGCCTACCGTTCCGCCTGGGGCATAATAAAAAGCGCCTATAGCCGTCTGCATTGCAGAAAAAGCATAGAGACTATTCATTGCATTACTCAATGCTTTTGAAGTGATAGGAATACTACCGTTATAAAGTAAATAGTCTGCTTGCAGTGGGCCGATTATCTGTGCCCAGGCATTATCCCCTGTTAGTGGCTGCCAGTCAGACCAAGTAGTCACATATTTAAAAAAATCAGGTGAAGAGTGGGCAGGATCAAGTTTAGCCAATTTATCGGGTTCATAATCCCAACTAATAAAATTCTGATATCTACTTTGGAAAAAGGGATCTCTATTATAAAAATCCGTTGTAATCAAACGAAAAGTAAACGCCAAGGTTGGATCAGTAATGGATTGTTGATAACCATATTGAAATAGAGGATTAATAGCACGATTGCCCGGATTTAAGATAGACTGTAATTGATTAGCAATAAACGTTTTTGCAGTATCCCAAGCCAAATAATGGTATTTTGCAGCAAGCGCTAAAGCAATCTGCCAGGTTGCCGCATCATAAATGGCTGTACCATATTTGATGTTTGTGCGTTCAATCTGAGTTTGTGCCTGAAACCATTCCAGTTCCGTACCTTGTTCAGGGGGGAGGCCACGGCCTAAAATCGCAAATGGCCCTTCATAGAGTGTATCCACTACTGTACAGGTATTAAGAGGCGCACAGATATAATCACCAAAATACCTTGTGATATCTTCAAGATCTCCTACATAAAAACTTAAAGGAACAGAAAGAGAATCTTTACTAAGTGCCAACATTGGCGGCGAAATGAGAAAATGGATGAGCTCCTTAATTTCTCGGTCATTCTTATCTACTGTTGCCACAGCAAGATTGGCGCTACTAAGTAATAAAACACTGGCTGCGAGTAAGACTGAACCCTTTCTCATAACCATGACCTATTAAAGTGAGTGAAGTACAACTTAGGTCATTACTGTGCAATAAATACGCCAACTAAGGTGAATCCAGTAAAAAGACTGTCTTTTAAGAAGAACGCTGCTTATACCTGACGTCTTGCTTCAAGTACATTAGGGATTTGTTCCAGTTTATTCAATAACCTTGACAGGCTATTCAAACCATCGATTTCCACAGTTAAAGTGATAAAAGCCGTATTATCCTGTTTATTGCTTTGAGTCTGCAGCGCATAGACATGGGCTTTTTCGTTTGACAAGAGTGACGTGACATCTTTTAACAGGCCAGAACGATCAAACGCTTTAATCAAAATATCAACCACATAATGATCGCGAGTTGAACTGCCCCAGCTTACCTGTAAAAAGCGTTGCCGCTGTTTCACCCCTGCATGAATGATATTCGGACAATCCTGCCGATGTACAGACACACCACGCCCAAGCGTAATGTATCCTACCACCTCATCCCCTGGTACAGGTTGACAACAACGTGCCATATGGGTGAGAAGATTTCCAACACCTTCTATACGTAAATCACTACCCCTAACCTCCGGTTTGGCTAATGGTTTAACAATAGTTTGAATGCTTGGTTCTTCAACTTCTGTAGGGGACAATTTACTTAGAATTTGACCTAACTTAATATCACCACGGCCAAGCGCTGCTAACAAATCATCCAGCCGTTTGAAATTAAATGAAGAGACGATGTCATGCAACCGATCTGTTTTTATCCCCAGCGTTTTTAATTCTTTATCAAGAATTTCATGCCCTTCAGCTTTATTTCTATCGTAATCCTGCATTCTAAACCAATGCAGAACTTTTGCTTTAGCACGGGATGTCTTCAAATAATTCAGATGGGGATTAATCCAGTCTCTTGATGGGCGCTCATCTTTACCTGTTAATACCTCTACTTTGTCACCTGTTTTTAACTCATAGGTCAGAGGAACTATAGAGCCATTCACTTTAGCACCGCGGCAACGGTGTCCAATCTGACTATGCACATGGTAGGCAAAATCCAACGGTGTAACACCCTGGGGTAAATCCAATACATCCCCATCGGGAGTAAAGACATAAACTCTATCTTCAAGAAATTCAGTCTCAATTGCTTCCGACACACCACTCGAAGTTGCCATTTCTTTATGCCAGGCCAACACATCGCGTAGCCATTCAATTTTGCGTTCGTGGCTTTCTTTTTGTTGAACAGCCCCCTCTTTGTATTTCCAATGTGCAGCCACACCCATTTCAGCCAGATCATGCATTTGAAAAGTACGAATTTGTACCTCAAAAACACGGCCTTCTGGCCCTTCTACAGCAGTATGCAGCGATTGATAACCATTAGGTTTTGGATTGATTATATAGTCATCAAATTCCACTGGAACTTGTTTCCATAATGTATGCACCATGCCCAGTACTTCGTAGCATTGCTCCTTGCTTTCTACCAAAACTCTTACTGCTGTTGCATCATAAATTTCATCTAAAGAAACATTTTTTCGCTTCATTTTGCGGTAAATACTATGAATGTGTTTTGAACGACCATACACAGCAAAATGATGCGCACCAGTAGCCTTAATCTGCTTATTCAATTCCTCAACAATAAAATCAACATATTTGTCCCTTTCAAGGCGTTTGGCTTTTAACCCTTTTGCAATTGATTTGTAATCATCTGGATGCAGGTAGCGAAAGGCAAGATCTTCCATTTCCCATTTAATCGCCCCTATCCCCAAACGATTTGCTAAAGGCGCATAAATTTCCATTGCCTCGGTGGCAATTTGATGGCGCATTGCCTCAGGAAGTTGGCCAGAAGCTCTTAGCACACAAAGACGCTCCGCCAACTTAATCAATACAACACGTACATCATCAACCATCGCTAATAACATTTTGCGAACATTATCAATTTGATGCTTATTTTGTGGATATTTATTAAGAGCCTGCAAATTATGCATGGCACTCATTTTCTCAATACCTTTAACTAATTTGGCAATTGATGAACCGAGCTGCTCTTCCACATCATCCAGCGATAATTCTGCATAATGAACACTCTCAAAGATAATAGCTGCTGTCAGTGTCTCCTGATCAACCTCCAGATCAGCCAATACATCAGCCATTGCCAAACCTTGCTGCAAACAGGATACTCCAATTTCAGTAGCATGATCCTGCCCGGCCAGTTGGCTTAAAGTACAAGCATTACGAATGAGTTCCAAGTCCTGAAAATACCCTTTACTTGCTAACTGATGTAGCCATTGTTCGACATCAATACCACTATCTGTTGTCCAGGGAGTATCTTCTTTAACTTTAACCATTGTTGCTTATCCTTTCTCAAATAAAGCGATGGACTCCACATGTGCTGTATGTGGAAACATATCCATAACGCCAGCTGAATGTAATCGATATCCTTTTTGATTCACTAAAATATCAGCATCTCTCGCCAAAGTGGCAGGATTGCAAGACACATAAACAATTCGTTGCGGCTTAAATTTATCAATTTGCTTTACAATTTCTAAAGCACCAGAGCGTGGTGGATCTAGCAAAATTTTAGTAAACCCATAGGGTAACAAAGACGTCAAGGCTTCAGTGTCTTCCAAATTAGCACAAAAAAACTCAGTGTTAGCCAAACCATTCGCTTTAGCGTTCATCTGAGCTCGGGAGACCATGGTATCGCTTCCTTCTACACCTACAACTTTTGCACAATGCCTAGCAAGCGGTAACGAAAAATTACCTAAACCACAAAACAAATCCAACACTACATCCTCTGGCGCCAACGCCATGAGTTTCAGCGCTTGCGCAACCATCCGTTGATTTAGACCCGCATTGACTTGGGTAAAATCAGTCGCATGAAATTGAAAGTGGATGTCTTCTTTAGGTAAAGTATAGGTTAAAAACTCATTACCTCCCTGCGGATAGAAAAGCATTACACTGTCAGGTCCACCGGGTTGTAAAAAAATACGGAAATCCGTGTTTTCCCCAAATTGACGAATTTTTTCCTCGTCAGCAGTGCTCAAAGGCGACAGGTTACGAAAAATGAGTGCTACCTCCTCATCACCAGCAGCCACTTCGATCTGCGCAATACTATTTGGATCATCGAGAGAATCAATAAGCGCACGTAAATTCACTATTTGTGCGTCAATTTTTGCATTCATCACCGGACATTGGTTAATTTCGGTAATATAACGGGGATTATTTTTCTCCCTAAACCCTACTAAAGTAGAACCTTTTTTTTCTACATAGCGTACGCTTAAGCGAGCCTTGTTGCGATAGTGCCAACTTTGACTAACAAGAGGAGGCAGAATCATCTCTGGCTCACAATGACCAATACGGCGTAGTAAATCAAGCAATAAGACTTCCTTTTCATGAATTTGAGCCCGCTCATCCAGATGCTGCAGGGAACAACCACCACATAAGGAATAGTGTGCGCAACGCGGTTCAGCACGTAGAGTTGAGGCTGCAACGAGTTCAACAATTTTTCCTTCATCAAAATCACGTTTAACTCGCGTATATTGAAAAGTAACTCGTTCTCCGGGAAGAGCGCCTTGGATGAACGTTGTTTTACCGTTAATTCTCGCGATACCTCGGCCATCATGACTGAATTTTTCTATATCAGCGGTTTGTACCTCTGCAGGTAATCGTTGGCGTCTTTTACTCATGACTCTAATCTCTTAACTACTTCATTATTTCCACAAAATTGGAATGAAAAAACAGGCTGTCTTGAAAATCAATGGATAACTTACAAAGCGGCCAAAAACCTTTCAACATCCTGTTTTGATAATTCCATAAAATTACCCCGTGCGAGTGAACGTGGCATTGTTAAATGCCCATAACGGATACGTATCAAACGGCTAACTTCAACACCTTGCGATTGCCATAAACGCCGTACTTCTCTATTGCGTCCCTCTGTTAAAACAACATGGTACCAACTATTAGTCCCTTCTCCTCCCCTAAACTCAATTCGTTTAAATTGAGCAACACCATCTTCTAAATCAACGCCTTTTAACATGGCATTAATAGCTTCAGCGCTGACTTGACCATGCACACGCACCGCATATTCTCTTTCCAATCCAAATTTTGGATGCATTAAACGATTGGCCAGCTCACCGTCATTAGTAAAAATCAGCAGACCGGAAGTATTAATATCTAAACGACCAACCTGAACCCAACGCCCTTGCTTTAAATAGGGTAAACGATCAAAAACCGTTTTCTCATGTTTAGGATCATGCTTGCTGGAAATTTCTCCAACAGGTTTGTGATAAATAAGTATTCTTGTTTTGGATTGTGATTTGAGAGGATTAGCAATGACCTTTCCCTTCACACTGATTTTATCGTCTGCGTTGGCCACATCACCTAATTTAGCCACCACGCCATTGACATGGATCAATCCTTGCTCAATCCAACGCTCCATCTCTCTTCGCGAGCCAATACCTGCTTGACTTAATATTTTTTGTAAACGTTCACTCATTATTAAATACACTCTTCGTCTAAGGCTTCAACAGGCGCTATCACTAAAGGGACATTGATTTCCTGTAAAGCCGGTAATTCATTCAGGCTGGCTAAATTAAAGTAATCGAGAAAATTCTTCGTCGTAACATAGACTGCTGGTTTGCCTGGCACATCACGATGTCCGGCTACTCTAATCCACTCCCGTTCCAGCAATGTTTTTAGAATCGGACTACTAACAGCAACACCACGAATATCTTCAATATCAGCACGGGTTACTGGCTGTCTATAAGCAATAATCGCCAGAGTTTCCAGTAAAGCCCGTGAATATTTAGCTGGTTTTTCAGCATATAAACGGCTGACCCAAGTACTGTACTTTACCTTGGTTTGTAGACAATACCCACTCGCCAAACATTTTAACTCTATCGCGGTTTTTTGGTAGTCATCAGCCAACTCCGTTAAAACGGTATTTAACTGCTCTCGACTGGGTTTTTCCCAGTCTTCAAAAACCGCTTGTAACTGTTCTATAGTCAAAGGATTACCCGCATTCATCAAGAGCGCTTCTACCACCAGTTTAAGTTCATTTTCACTCATGATGAGCAGCCTGTATATAAATGGGTGCATAAGCACTGGCCTGACTAATCAGCAATAACGATTGGCGTGCCAACTCCAAAATAGCCAGAAGTGTTACCGCCAGCCCCATTCGTCCTTCTTTCTGGTTAAACAAGTGCGTAAAGGATACCACTCCTTCCTGCTGTAGTCTCTCCAATACAATCCCCATTCGCTCCCTGACAGACAAAGGCTCACGCACTATTTGGTGATGGCTCAGGTGGTTTTGTCGTTTCATTAAATCTCGCATGGCCGCTGTTAAAGCTGCAAGCTCTACATCAGGATGGATTATTGTTCGCTCAATCAGTTCCGAACTAATCGAAAAACGAAAAACGTCACGCTCACAACGAGCCAAGGTATCTAATTGCAACGCTGCATTTTTAAACTGCTCATAGGCCTGGAGTTTTCTAACCAACACAAGTCGCGGATCTTCTTCACTTTCCTCGTTTTCGTTGAGCGTTGGTGGCAACAATAAACGTGATTTTATTTCTGCAAGCATTGCTGCCATTACTAAATAATCTGCCGCCAATTCCAAGCGGTGTGCTTCCATAAGCTGGATATACTGCATGTACTGTTGGGTAATATGAGCAATCGGAATATCTAAAATATCAATATTCTCCCGCCGTATCAGATATAATAGCAAATCCAGCGGTCCAGAAAATGACTCCAACAATACTTCCAACGCATCTGGGGGAATAAACAAATCTGCCGGTGCCTCAATAACAGGTTTACCCGCTACAATGGCAAGTACAGAAGAAGATTCTGCCGACAAATCCGCCTCCATCAATAGTCCAACCCCATGACTTCACGAACATCTTCTAACGCTTTAGTTGCTTCTTCTCGAGCTGCTTCACTACCTTCAGCAACAATCCTCTTTACTGACCCCAAATCCGACTCATACTCTCTGATGGCTGCTTGAATGGGTTGTAATTCTTGCCTGACAGAATCAATTACCGGCCGTTTACAATCAATACAACCTATACCAGCCGAACGACAGCCAGTTTGCACCCAATCTTTTACCGTCTCGGAGGAATATATTTTATGAAATTGCCAAACCGGGCACTTTTCCGGCTCGCCGGGATCAGTACGTTTAACACGGGCAGGATCGGTTGGCATGGTTAAAATTTTCTTCTCAACCTGCTCTGGCTCTTCGCGTAAACTAATAGTGTTATTGTAAGATTTCGACATTTTCTGCCCATCTATACCAGGCATTTTTGAGGTTTCCGTTAATAAAGGTTGCGGCTCAGGTAAGATTATCTTTCCAGAACCATCCAAATACCCAAGCAACCGTTCCTTATCCCCGATCGAGAGATTATGCTGATTCGCTAACAAAGCTTTTGCCGTGTTTAAAGACTCATGACAACCGTCTTGTTGGAATTCTTTCCGCAATTGACTGTAGAGCTTGCCATTTTTTTTACCCATTTTTTTTATAGCTTCATGCGCTAACGCTTCAAAATTAGGTTCACGACCATAGATAAAATTAAACCGGCGGGCGATTTCGCGTGTTAATTCAATATGAGCAACCTGGTCTTCACCGACGGGAACATAATCCGCTTTATAGAGTAAAACATCTGCACTTTGCAAAAGGGGATATCCCAGAAAGCCATAAGTTGCTAAATCTTTATCATGTAGTTTAGCTTGCTGATCTTTGTAGGTTGGCACACGCTCAAGCCATCCCAAAGGAGTGATCATTGATAATAAAAGATGTAACTCAGCGTGCTCAGGTACCCAAGACTGGATAAAAATTTTCGATAAACTTGGATTAAGGCCACAAGCTAACCAATCGACCACCATGTCCCATAAAATAGTTTCTATAAAACCAGGTTCGTCGTAACGTGTCGTTAAACCATGCCAATCGGCCACAAAGAAATAACAGTCATATTGATGTTGTAACTTAAGCCAATTCTTCAGGACACCATGATAATGCCCCAAATGCAAGCGGCCACTGGCACGCATTCCCGATACGACTCGTTTATTAGGACTGAATAAAGCTGACATCTAAATCCTTAACTATTTAACAAAACTATTAAATGTATCCTCAAATTAAAATACCCAAATGGAATAAATTTAAGGCTAATTATCTAAAAGGCTCTGGATCACCTCTTCCTTCACGCAATACAACCGGGTAATCACCTGTTAAATCAACTACGGTAGTTGGTTGGTATCCACAATTACCGCCATCGATGATTAAATCAGTCTGATTACCAAGCAAATCTTTAATCGCCTCTGGCTCACCTAGAGGAGCTGTGGCTCCAGGCAATATCAAGGTCGTACTCATTAGAGGTGTTTCAAGGCACTCAAGTAACGATAAGGTAATGTTATTTTCAGGGACCCGTAAGCCTAAGGTCTTGCGTTTGGGGTGTAACATCAACCTTGGAACTTCATGAGTTGCATTCAAAATGAACGTATAAGAACCTGGTGTAAATGCTTTAAGCAAACGAAAAATTGAATTTGAAACTTTTGCATAAGTACCTAATTGCGACAAATCTCGGCAGACCAATGTCATGTTATGATTTTTATCTAACTGGCGCAAACGTCTAATTCGCTCCAGAGCTGCCTTATTGCCTAATTTACAGCCCAGAGCATATCCTGAATCAGTGGGATAAACCAGGATCCCCCCCTCTTCAATGATGGACGCCGCTTGTCTCAATAAGCGCGACTGTGGATTATCAGGATGAATTGCAAAAAACTGACTCATAAACGCCCCTGTTAAAGATTCCATTGTTGCCATATAGGTGTACAGTTTACCGGTAGTTGTTGCTGTCTTCCAAGAGAAATACGCGATAAAGTATCACCATGATAATCTGAACCTGTTGAGGCACACAGCTGAAAACGTAAACACAGCCCAAGCATTTCTTGTATTTGTGTTACTGTCATTTCCCCTGACACAATCTCAAGTCCAGTGCCACCGGCCATTTTAAAAGCTATAATCAATTCTTGCAGCCGTGTACGTGTTAAGGAATATTTTAGGGGATGAGCCAGTACCGCCTGCCCCTTGGCTTGTATAATTCCTTCCACAGCCTGAGTCAGACTAAGCCAGGGGGTTGCTACATACGCCGGTTTCCCTCTGCCAAGATAGCGTTTGAACGCAGTTTGCCTATCAGGGACTAACCCTTCGTCAACAAATAATTGTGCGAAATGCGGTCTACCAATTCGTTCATGACCGGCAAGTTTACAGGCTTTTATATAGGCATCATCAATCCCACAAACTTTCATTTGCTCAGCTATTTGCAAAGCTCGTCCAATACGACTTTCGTTTTGCTGTCTTATCAGCTTTAAAATGTTGTCGTCATCAGGGGAAATATTTAAGCCCACAACGTGAATATCATATTTTTTCCAACGAACGCTAAGCTCAATACCATTAATAATGGTAAGAGACAAATTGCGTGCTGCCCTATGCAACTCACCCAAACCAGACATCGTATCGTGATCAGTCAAAGCCAGCATTGTGATGTTAGCTTCAACGGCTTTTTTTACTAGTGCAGCGGGAGTAAGCATTCCGTCAGAAAAATTACTGTGACAATGTAAATCAATCATAGCTGGTTGGATAATGGGGATTTAGGTTAATTAAAAAACAAATTATTTATATAGTATACCTGATGAAAAGAAAAAATTGTTATTTATGTTGGCTCCAATTATAGTGGGATCAACTTAATCCAAGACTACAAGGGTTTTATGGTTATTATTTTAGTTGAAGATAATCCAGTTAATCAATCGATTATGAAGAAGATATTAGAAAGCAATGTCAAGAATGCCCTTGTGAAAGTGATTGGAAGTGGTGAAGAAGCGGTTAAGTTTTTTAATAACAAGGCCAATCTCCATTTTAATTTAATTATTCTCGATGGCAATTTAGGAAGTAAGGCCATCAATGGCCCTCAAGTCGCGGAGGCAATCGTTAAGACAGAGATAGATGCCCCCATAGCGTTATGGACTGATGACAAAGCTATGATAGAAACCATGGAAGAAGTTTTTGGCAGAGCACTTCCGCATTTAGATAAAAGCCCAATTAACAAAAATAATATCATTAATGTGGTCAAAAGTATTTTGGAGCCAACGACTGAACCTACAGCACAGAGACGTATGACTTGGTAATCATCGAATCAGCTGGTTAAAAAATGTCTTGAAATTCAAAGCAGCTTGCGAACTAACCAGTTTATGCACTATTCTTAACATATGCAGAACAAACCTTTAATACAGCATTGAGTAGTACACTACAAAGCGAAAAAGTTATATTTCCTCATTTAAGTTCACAGCAACTGGCAAATTTGTGTGGCGTATTGCATGAAAATATCAACCTATTGGAAAAACATTTTAATGTGACCATAAAAATCGGTCATGATGGATGCGTTTTATATGGACATTCAACTCCCAGCCTGCATCAGGTGAAACAGCTTATTAAACAGCTGCATCAACTAACTAATCAACCAATACCTGTTGAATTAATAAACTCCCTATTAAACCATAAGGCACCGCAAACCATGATGACCCATTCGATAAAACTAAATCGTAAGACCATACAACCACGAAATAATAAACAAGCTGATTATCTTCAAAGCATCAATACCCATGACATTATTTTTGCCGTGGGTCCTGCCGGTACTGGTAAAACTTATCTAGCCGTCTCCAAAGCAATAGAATGCTTTGAGAAAGGTGAAGTGCAGCGTCTTGTTTTTGTTAGGCCTGCTGTGGAGGCCGGTGAAAAACTGGGTTTTTTGCCTGGTGATCTTGTTGAGAAAGTCCTACCCTATCTTCGTCCTATTTATGATGCACTTTATGAAATGATCGGTTTTAAAGAAACACAGAAACTTATCCAAACCGATATTATTGAAATCCTTCCTCTGGCCTTTATGCGTGGTAGAACGCTCAATGAAGCCTTTATTATTCTTGATGAAGCCCAAAACACCACCATTCTACAAATGAAAATGTTTCTAACACGTATGGGCTTTGGTTCTAAAGCAGTCATTACAGGCGACATGACTCAGATAGATTTACCTAAAGGAACCGATTCAGGACTGCCTCATGCAATTAAACTCTTGGCAGATGTCCCTGAAATTAGTATACACACTTTCACTAGCCGTGAAGTGGTGCGACATCCTTTAGTTTCTCGCATTGTTGATTGCTATGATAAAATTACCAAGGATAAAAAATAATGGCATACCACATTGACTTACAAAATGCTTGCGATGACCCGATTCCAGTTAGTGACGAAAAGCTTATTTCCTGGGCCGAATTACCACTTATTGACCACCTGCAAACAGCTGAATTAACTGTGCGTCTAGTTGATGATAAAGAAATGACCCAACTAAATCATGCTTACAGACAACAGAACAAAGCGACCAATGTACTTGCTTTCCCTAGTGCTATTCCAGCTGGCGTTGAGCTTGAATATCCCTTGCTTG
The DNA here is from genome assembly GCF_048553315.1 of Legionella sp. ST3F1. Classification (NCBI taxonomy): domain Bacteria; kingdom Pseudomonadati; phylum Pseudomonadota; class Gammaproteobacteria; order Legionellales; family Legionellaceae; genus Legionella; species Legionella sp. ST3F1. Next base: position 12,140 of record NZ_JBLZIO010000008.1, read on the forward strand.
GCGATGTCATTATCTGCCCATCGGTTTTACGGGCAGAAAGTATTGAGCAAGATAAACCCCTGGCAGAGCATTGGGCACATATTATCATTCACGGGGTCTTGCATTTATTAGGTTATGACCATATTCAAGAGAGTGATGCTGAAGTCATGCAAGCCACCGAAATTAAATTGCTTGCCAAACTTGGTTTTTCTAATCCTTATCACATAGAGGGTAGCCACATTGAGTAAAGAGGATGATACTGGTTCATGGTTTATGCGCTTAAGGCAATTTTTACAAGTTGAGCCACAAAATAAAGAGGAGTTAATTAGTTTGCTGCGTGATGCTCACGCTCGCTCACTAATCGATTCAGAAACCTTAAGCATGATAGAGGGCGTTATTCAATTTGCGCAAATGCGAGTACGCGATATTATGCTGCCTAAAAACCAAATGACTTGCATTTCCCAAGACGATGAATTGAAAGATATCATTGATACCGTTACCAGCTCTGGCCACTCTCGCTTTCCAGTTACCGGAGACAATAAAGACGAAATTATTGGTATCCTGCATGCAAAAGATTTACTTCGTTATCAGGCTGAGCGAACAACCGACTTCGATTTACACGATATTATCCGCTTCACCACTTTTGTACCAGAAAGCAAGCGACTGGATTTATTACTTAGCGAATTTCGTAATAATCGGAATCATATGGCAATTGTTGTTGATGAATATGGTGCTGTAAACGGCTTTGTCACGATTGAAGATATTATTGAACAAATAATTGGCGATATTGAAGACGAATTTGATATCGATGAAGAGGCTTATATCAAAGCACATGGGGATGCTTATTATATTGTTAAAGCACATACCCCCATTGAAGAGTTTAATGAGCAGCTAGAAGCTAATTTTAGCGATGAAAACTACGATACCATTGGTGGTATTGTCATGAGTACTTTTGGCTATTTACCTAAACGAGGTGAAGCGATTACAATTAATGAGTTTGAATTTAAAGTTATTAATGCAGACTCCAGACGTATTAAGCTACTTGCCTGTTTTGATAAACGTAAGCAGCAACAAAGACATAATGTCAAGGACAACTAAGTAATGAATAACAACATCTTGATTGTAGATGACGATACGGAACTTACCGATTTGTTAGTCCAGTATTTAGAGCCGGAAGGTTTCCATGTTGTCTGTGTTCATGATGGCGAAAGTGCCGTAAAAAAAGCACTGAACCAGGCATTTGATGCAATCATTTTAGATGTCATGCTCCCCAAATTAAACGGTTTTGAAGTGTTAAAAGCGATACGGGAGCATTTGCAAACGCCAGTTTTGATGTTAACTGCGCGTGGCGATGATATTGATCGTATTGTTGGACTTGAAATTGGTGCTGATGATTATTTACCCAAGCCCTGCAACCCTCGTGAACTGGTCGCAAGATTACGCGCCATTCTGCGACGAACCCAAAAAATCCCCACGCAAAGACCCATTATTGAACATCAAGGGATTCTTGTTGATTGCTCAAAACGGCTAGCGACTCACAATGGCGAGCCCATGGACTTAACTAACGCCGAATTTAATATTTTGGAAATGTTAATTAAATCACCAGGGCAGGCTTTCTCAAAAGAAGAACTAACAGAATATGCATTAGGTAGAAAATATACTGCCTATGATCGCAGTATTGACGTTCACATTAGTAACTTACGCAATAAACTAGGTGATAATCAAGCTGGAGAACCGTTTGTTAAAACCGTTCGTGGCTTTGGGTATATGTTTAATGCTTAGACTGTATTGGAAAATCTTCCTTTCATTTTGGTTAGCAACCATTTTAATCATTATTACCACTGCCTGGGTAACGAGTGAAATTGCTCAGAAATCATCAATACCAGCCCGCGAACGAGTCTTTATGGATAGTTACGCCAATGCAGCAGTAGCCACCTTTGAGTCAGGCCAACATTTAGCTTTGAAAAAATGGCTCAATAGAACTGGTGTATCCAGACATATGACCTTGTACTTAATTAGCAGTACAGGCGAGATTATTGGTAGTGCAACCCCACCAGAAATAGTTAAACATATTTCGGCCAATTTGGTAGACGAACAATTGGATGATGGACTACTCAAATTCGGTGATATTATAGTCAGCCACGAGATTCTTTCTACATCAGGAAGGGCTTACCGGCTGGTAGCAGTTAGTACCAAACCACTGGCTCATTTTGTGGAAATTCCATGGGCTGGCCTGACGATACGCTTAACCATCGCAATTTTTATTAGCGGCCTTATTTGCTATCTTTTATCCATTTACCTAACTCAACCTTTACAGTCCTTAAGAATGGCAGCGCAATCAATAGCGACAGGCAAATTAAACACACGTGTTGGCCGCTTCAAAGGCCATTACCGTGATGAAATTGCTGAATTAAGTGGTGAATTCGATAGTATGGCCGAACAATTGGAAACCATTGTTAATTCCAAAGAGCGTTTATTACAAGATATTTCTCATGAATTACGCTCGCCGTTAGCCCGTTTACAAATCGCCATCGAATTGGGAAGGAAAAAAGCATCTCAGTTGGCTGAAGTTGAATTCAACCGTATGGAAGTTGAGTGTTTGCGGTTAAATACACTCATAGGAGAAATTCTGGAGTTTGCAAGACTGGATAAATCCTCAAGCCAGTTAAATAGAACGGTTGTCAATTTATCTGATTTACTCAACCAGATTATTGAAGATGCTAATTTCGAGCTTAGAAATACCCAATCAGGCGTGATACTACGCAAATCACAAGAGTATAAGCTCTTTCTGGATGAGCGATTAATTCATCGGGCTATTGAAAATATCATACGGAATGCACTTCGTTATGCAGCACCTGAGCCGAAGGTCATGGTTTCATTACAACGCAATGAAACCAACTCGGAAATCCATATCAACATTGAAGATAATGGTCCCGGTGTTCCAGAAGAACAATTAGAGCGTATTTTTAATCCATTCTACCGAGTTGACACATCGAGAGAAAAGAAAACAGGCGGCTATGGCCTTGGTTTAGCAATTGCGCAACAAGCCATTAAATTGCATCATGGTAATATACAGGCAATGAATCGCAAGGAAGGCGGACTACTGGTAAGAATTAGCTTACCACTTTTAGAAAACCAATTACCTGCTTAGATTTTTTCCAATAACAATCCATTATAACCAATGACGCTATCCAGCACGATTTTAAGTACCACGATTGGTTAATCCTCTTCACTGGCGCTATATGATTGGATATAATTTGCATCGGATAGAAGGGGTTAGTTTTTTCTGCTTAAAATTACCAATCAAAGACCCAGTTCTGAAATAAACCGCTTAAAGAATTTTTGTATCAAATTCTCAAAGGATAGAGGGGCCTAGCAGTGAGCCATGCCGAAAAACTTAATAAAGCCAGCACTGCCTTTTTCTTTGCCGGATTTGCGGTATCAAAACTACATCATACCCCTTTTATTGTGCTGGCAACTCTGTCAAATCTTGCTTCACTTTTTTTATACGCTATTGCCTATTGTCTCTGGTTTCTTGCAAGCCGATTGTATCCTGATTATCCACGTAAAGCGCAATCTTGGTATGGATTTACTGAATTTAAAAACCAACACATCATTGCTGTCATCCTGGGTATAGCAGCAATAATCAGTTGCGTGGCTGCGCTCAGCATGCCTTTAGCCATTATCCCGGCCACCTGGCTTTTTGCTTCTAGTAACAGTATCTGGTGTATTAGTGAGTATCATAAAAAACAGAGTCTACCTATTTCTGAAAAAGATTATTCAGTCAGCCTACAAACGGCCTACTTGCGCTATGCAATCACTACGACGGCCTTATCTTTTCTTACCGCATTAGACACTACCCTTGTTATTGTTTTCCCAGCAGAGGCAGTGTTAATACTGACTTTTTCCTCTGTTGCTGGTGTTGGCCTGGGAGCATTGGCAATTTATTTTCTGGCAGATTATATCTACCATAAACAGGCCTCTGATGGGATAGATATGAGTTATATCAAAATGATAAACCCGTTTAATCTCCTAAGTGACCAGTCACCTCAAGCGCAGCCACGCCCATCTCACGAGGTCGCACACTTCCCTCCTGTTTTAGCAACCAAGCTTCCTGTGAAGATCTCTGCTAGTCACAGCCAGTCTATGGATGTCTCTTCAACCCCAAACTCTTGTTGTTTGTTTTAAGCAATGATTGAAAGCAGCGCCAATATAATATGAATAGATATTGAATAAATATGAATCTAGATATCTTTATTTTAACTATACTGACCAAAATATAACAAGAAAATTACGAATAGATCACTTATAATCGCAATAATAAGCTCACGACTTGTCAGGTCAAAGGATAATGAGTATAGTTTGCAGGCTGTTTCAGGAGTAATTAATACATGAGCGAGCTAACAAAATCGATGATTGAGCACGCAAAGCAAGTCTTGGGTCGGGCTTATGCGCCCTACTCCAACTTTAAAGTAGCTTCTTGCTTATGCAGTGAGGATGATCGGTTTTTCTCTGGTGTTAATGTTGAAAATGCTTCTTATGGGCTATCCATTTGCGCTGAATCATCAGCCATTTGCCAAATGGTGGCTGCAGGTATACAAAAAATCAAATCAATCGTTGTACTAAATAATCAAAATACCCTATGTCCACCATGCGGAGCATGCCGCCAGCGGATAGCTGAGTTTTCAACTCCCGATGCCTTGATTCATCTTTGCAATAGTGAAACAGTAATAAAATCAATGTCCATCGGGGAATTACTGCCTGAAGCTTTCAAATTTAAGCCTTAATCTGGAACAAATATGACGAAATCGAACCTTACTTCAGCCCATTTAGCGGCAGAAAAAATTAAACAACAAGTACCTAGCTTTAAACCAACGATAGGCATCGTGCTGGGCTCAGGTTTAGGTAGTTTCGCTGAGCAATTAGATGATGCTGTAACAATCAGTTACGACGAATTACCTGGATTCCCCAAAATAACTGTGCATGGGCATGGCGGCAATTTAGTAGTGGGTTACTTATCTGGTATTGGTGTGGTTTGTTTGCAGGGACGTGCTCATAGCTATGAAGGCGATCATCACGATACTGTTAAAACTTATGTACGAACCTTACGCTTACTTGGTTGCAGCCATTTTATGGCAACCAATGCATCAGGCTCTCTACGTGAAGACGTCGGGCCTGGTGAACTGATGCTGATTACTGATCACATTAACATGCAACCTGGAAATCCTTTGGTTGGACCTAATGACGATGAATTCGGCTCTCGCTTTTTCCCTCTGGACAATGCCTATGATCAAGGTATGCGTGATAAATTGTTACAAATTGCCCATAAAGAAAATATTGCTTTAAACCAAGGCGTTTATCTTTCTGTCTTAGGTCCAAATTATGAAACTGCGGCTGAAATTAGGGCTTTTCGTATTATGGGAGCGGATGCCGTGGGCATGTCGACTGTGCCTGAAGTATTGGTTGCCAATCATTGTGGTATGAAAGTAGCCGTCATTGCTACCATTACCAATTATGCCACCGGCCTTTCACGCACAAGTCATAGTCATGAAGCCGTTGTATTAATGGCTTCTAAAGCAGCAGAAAAATTAAATAGACTTGTGAAACAGTTTATTGCGGAGCTGGCGTGAGTCTCGAAACAGAATTTTTACTGACGCTAGGTGAGTTAAATGAAATCTTGCGTCAGCAACCTATTGCCAATTCAGAGGTAATTCCTCTCCTTGATTTAACCCTTCTGGATGAAACGGCTGGCTATGAAGAGCTTTACTCTTTAGGTAAAAAAGCGAATTTACATCAAGTTGCCGCGGTCTGTGTATTGCCAGAACAACTGGAAATAATCCGTCATATAACGACAGTTAAATTAGCCACCGTAGCCAACTTTCCCACAGGAAGTCAACCTCACAAAGAAGTTTTAGCAGCAATCGAAAAAACGATCATTAACACTAAAGTCGATGAAGTTGATTATGTATTTCCCTACCAGGATTATTTGGCAAAAAAAACCTCTTCTGCCTTAACCCAGTGCCAGCAAGTCTACCAACTATGCCAACAGGAAAATATCCTCTTTAAAGTCATTTTGGAAACAGGAGCGTTACCGTCAATGGAATTTATCTATGATCTCAGTACTGAGATCATTAACAATGGTTGTGATTTCCTGAAAACCTCAACCGGTAAAATTGCTCAGGGGGCAACCCCTTCTGCTGCTTTTGCCATGTTAAAAGCAATTAAAGAGAGTAAAGCGTCCTGCGGTTTAAAAGTCTCAGGAGGTATAAAACAGCCTGAGCAAGCCTTCACGTATATGGCACTGGCTCGCCATGTGCTCGCCCATAATTTAAACAAATCCTGGTTTCGTATCGGTGCCAGCGGCCTTCTGGATGTACTGCTCAACCAAAATTCAAGGTCACATACTCCGCATGAATAGCTCTTTTCTTTACTGCCACACAACCTCTAACAGTAATAATTCAAAATAATAGCCAACCACATCAGAACACCATACCAATTATTGGAGGAAAAAGCCTGCAAGCATTGAGCAGACTGGCGTTTGGCAATTAACTTTTGTTGGTAACCCAACAAAAAAGCAGCAAGCAACCAACAATAAAAAAAGGGCCAGAAATTATTTAAACGGATAGCTAAAAATAACCACAAACCATGAAACACTATCTGCAAAATGCCAATAATAATGCGATCGTAATCAGCAAACAAAATAGCAGTTGATTTTACTCCTATACGCAAATCATCTTCACGATCCACCATCGCATACTGGCTGTCATAGGCAACAATCCACATAAAATTAATAATTAATAAATAAAACATCATGCTATCAGGCACTTTTCCTGATGCAGCATAAGCCATCGGAATCCCCATAGAAAAAGCGACTCCCAATACTAATTGCGGTCCTTGAATAAAACGTTTACAAAATGGGTATAAAAACGTAATAAAAACAGCAAATAAAGCATAATAAAAGCACTGCTTTGGCAGTTGCAACAGTATCATTAGTGCGGCAAACAATAAAATAAATAACAGTACAAAGGCCTCTATCAAACTGACTTCGCCAGAGGTCAGAGGCCTCCTTTGTGTACGTTCAACATGCAAATCGATGTGGCGATCGGCAATGTCATTAATAACACAACCAGCTGCACGCATTAGCACAGTACCGCATAAAAACAAAACAATCAGTTCTAACGAAGGATGGCCCTGATTGGCTATCCATAAAGCCCAGGCTGTAGGCAACCATAACAACAAAATGCCCACCGGCTTATGGAAGCGCATTAATCTTAGGTAACTCCCTTTCAATTGATGCTCCTTAATAAGCCAGGTAATAATACTTCCAAAAGATAAAAAGGGGATTTTTCAGCAATAGTAAAAACGGATAAACGCGACCAAAGCTCTGTCTTTTGACTACCAAGATAAGGTTGTAACCAATAATACTCCAGGGATTGTTGGTTAATTGCGTAGTGAATCATTTGCTCTCGACGTACCTCAGCTTCACTGAAAACAAGGTCACCTAAGGATTCATATTGTAATCTTGCAAAAAATGCAGGAGTCGTTTGATACGACAATTCGGGGATTATAGTACGGGCAAACCAGCAAGGATTTTGCTCTGCCAGCATGATTATGTCACGATGCATGACCAGGCTGGTTTGTAAGCCCAACGTAAATTTGTCCCACCAGTTTGGCCTCACCCAATGTTGCTTAAGTACTTCGAGTCGCGCCTCACCGGCGTCGCTTCTCAGTTTAGCAGTCAACGACAATTGGTGTTTAAGCCAGCACTCTATCTCTGCAGGGGGGGTACTTAGGGTATTTAATAAATTATCAGCTTTAATTAACATTCTTAATCAATAAATGGGTTCAGCCTAACTATTTGATGGATTATAACATTAGTGACAAGGAAGAATGTAATAGCTTATTGAGCAAGAAAAAACGGCGGTATTAAACCGCCGCTCAGAATTTAAATTATTACTACGGCTAAAATTATGGTTCTTTCACAAGGGCTGTAGGTAAATCAGCAAACATAGCTTGCAGATTTTTGTACCCCATACTCTCCAAATTTTTATCTATGACCTCTTGGAGGTCTCCTACTACATGACCTGTATACGCTTCATTAACTAAAAAATCCATATCAATACGACTATGTTGTGCTGCCTTTAAGGCATTTTCAAGAAGAACAGCCGCATGAATCTTATTTTTTACAGCATTTAGTGCCGACGGATCAAAAAGACCATTTACTCTTTCTCTTGACAAGTTTCGAACCTGTCCCCTTAAATCGCTAATGAGTTTTTCAACATCTTTTATAAAGTCATCCAAAAGAGTTTCTTTATCTTTAACTTTAGTCGCTGAAACAGAAACAACTGGTGTTTTCTCTACTTTTTTAGCTTGAGGATTCCTCAATTCGTTTGCGAAAGCGTCTAAGTCGGCTTTTACGGTTTCGAGCGCGTCTTTGGAGCCCTTTCCACTACTAATCGCTATAGCTATTTGCCCTTGTATCTTAGCAATGTGATCAAGCACGCCACGAATATAAATATCTCGAGCACCAGACTCCACTAAAGTGGGGCTTTGCGCTATTTCATCAATAAACTCGCGGGTTCTGGCAATAGTCGTCTCTATTTCTTTTGCGAACTCCTTCGTTCCTTGCGCCCGCAATACCTCCTCAGCATTTGCATAGGCAAACATCGTTCCACGATTAGCAGTCCTCGTTAAAAACTCTTCCGCTTCGTCTCTGATAAGCAGACTTGGAGTAAGAGCAGCACGAGGATTATAAGCCTGAACAGAATCATAAGCCAAGTCGGTCATAATAGCTTTCGTCACATCGGTAACAGCAGCTACAGAGCAAGGTATACCAAGTGGATTTGTCATTTGTTTATCACCGCTGGCGTCAACAAATAGAGCTTGGTTTAACGCATTATTAAAGACCACTTGTGGATCAAGATGTAGTTTTTCTTTCACAAATTTTTCAACAGCTGAGCGTACTCCCTTTTTAACATGCTGGTTATTGGGATCAGCTAAACTTGCCAATTGCTTGATTAATAAAGTCCTGTAGACGATAAATGCTTCGCTCAACTGATAAGGCGTCTCGAGGGTTGCTTTTTCATTATGCTTTAAAAGCGATAAGAGGAATTCATAAGAACTATCTAGATAATCTTGAACATTCGCGCCATTGATTTTGTTTTCAATCCGATCTTCCTCACTATCCACCTTTAAACCAAGAATAGCTCGATAGGTTGCATCACCAGTTAAGATGCGTGGATTACCTTTAGCAATCAATTCCTCATTAAATTCATAAGCTGCTTTTAATACCACTTTAAGAGGATGGCTTTCATCATTTTGTCTGACATCCTTCTTAACGACAGGGGCTAACTTTCTGGCGAGTTCCAAGTCTTGTACAGAACCACCCAATTGCCCGGTATAAAAATCAACCAAATAGGGGGGTAATGCTCCCATTGTTACAGGAACAATGGCAACAATTTCCAGAACTTGCTGTCTGATTTTTGCTTGCAATTCAAATTTTTTGATAAAACCCTGATTTTTCTCATCATTTAAATAGGCAGTTGTATCACTAATAAAACCTCTTAGCTCCTCTCCGCTACCAAGCAAGCTATCTTGCATTAACTCAGTCTGCTCCACTGCTTTACCAATGATTCGACGATGATTCTCTGCCAAATCAATTTCGCTTTGTTTGGAGTGACGATAGCGAGACGCTTGTTCTCTGAACCAAGAGTCACTTGAGCCAACCGCAGCATAATTAGGTTTTGCTGCTAAACCAGGCAAGTTTCCTACAATAGTTCTCACAGACTCCAGGAAAGACTCCTCTTGATAGCTCCCTAATTGTGCAAGATCTTCTTGAGTCGTTTCTTTTACTTTTTGGATAACTTGTTGCAATCGTTCTATTTCGTGGTCAACGATATCAATGGTTTCTTCAATGGACTGACGATTTTTTGCATCACGCTTATAGTACAAACTGTCAATTCTAGTTACTGCGAAATAGCTTGCAACGGCAGTCACAGCAGCAGCAACTAACGCAATACTTAAAATACCTAAAGTAATAGGCCCCCCAACAACCGCCGCAGCGACACCTAAAACCACAGTAGCAGCAATTAAACCACCCACTGTTGCTGTAAACGCTGGATAAGCAGCTAAGAAGCCAGGCTCATTCATTTGATGTTGCAAAAAGAGCATACTCTGAGTCATGAATTCAATTTGTAACTGCTGGGTAAACTCTTGTCTCTTTGCAGGATCCTCAAAGCAACTCTTGAACCAGCTAACTATTCTGTATTGGTTCAGTTCTTGCTGTATTTCTTGTTCTTTAATCTTATAAATGTCTTTAAAAGCTTCATTAAACGCTTCATTCAGTTGTTGTAGAAAATAGACTTCGATAGCTATATTTAAAGCTTCATCATCAATTTTGGAACCTTCAGGTAGTGTTTTTGCAAACTCTGCTCGCATGCTGGTATGAGTAAGACTATTCTCCAAACCAAGCAGTAAGCCTTCTCGTAAATGAAATAGTTTGACTATGTTACCTGCCAAAGCGTCGTATTTTTCACCAAGACCAGCCTTACGCATTTCTGCCTGGAAGGTCTCAAAATCAGGTGCTGCCTCACCCTGATAAGATTTTTTCCAAAGGTTATAAGTAATAAGGCCAACCCCAGCACCCAATCCAGCACTGGCTGCACCAGTCAGCACATTTTGCACTCCCGCAAAAGGATTGATCATACCGGTAAGAAAACCGCTTTTTGAAGTCAAAAATGTTGCCCCGCCAACACCCACACCGAGTAGAGCAGCTAAAGCACCACCACCCAGTTTGGCAAGAGTAGATAATTGAGCAATTGCACCCGTCAGATAATCTGTGGTTGTTTTCTTTTGTCCGTACTGAACTAGAGCTTCAGCATAAGTCCTAATCTGCTTAACTTTTTCGCCCTTGATTTTACCCTTTGACAAACTGTCAAGTTGGGTCAGCATATTTTCTTCTAAATATTTTTTATGATTTTCCTTGATAATTCGAAGGCCATCATCAACCGTTTGAAACTTGCGAGCTGGTCTCTTGGCTTTCAGTGAATCAAGCTCTTCACTTCTTTTCTTTTCATTAACCTTGGCTTGAACTAAGATCTCAAGATGTTCTTTTACTTGTGATAATTTAGCTAATTCTTCGGTACATGCTTTTTTGGGAAGAGCGAATTCCTTGTATGTCTTAACCAAATCCCTACCGGTTGGAACAGTTAATAAACGCCCTAATGCTGCATCTGCAGTACTTGCTTCTCTTGTCAGACCTACATAAGGTGGTGTATTGTCAATATCAACACCATGTTCATGCTTTAAGGCATTAAGCAACGTGTTAATTGGGTCAAGATATTGCTTCTTCTGAGCGTCAACTGCCTTTCTATAGTTAAGAATCGGTTGATAAGCCTCTTTAATTTGTTCTATTCTTGCGGCTATCTTGCTTCGAGCCTTGATATAGTTCGGGAATATTTGTGCAAACTCTTCACTTGCTGTTTTATCCGCAGCATTAAATTCTATGTTTTGTAAAATCGTGTTATAGCCATTGTCCATCCAGCCATCTACTGCAAACTGCTCAAATTCCTCTTGGGCTTGTCTTAATTGATTATCATTTTTCCAGGTTGCCGGATAGGTGGGGGCCTGTGTTTGTGCCTTAAGCGCAGCAACAAACTTTCTATAAGCACTTTCTTCTGAGCCAACTATTTTTTCTTGATCTGCCAGCAATGCTCTCTCTACCTCACCAGAGACTTGCTCTAATGAATCTATAGGATTCTGGCTTAAAAGGTGCTGAAATTTTTGTTTTAAAACAGTTAGTTCATCAATCTTAATTATTTCACTAAGATTTGCTGGAACGCCTGCTTGCTTACAAGCTTTATAATTGCGCTGTAAATTATCAATAGCGTCAATCAGTGCACTCAGCCTAGTTCTTAATTCTGCTTTATTCATAAAAAACTCCCGCACAGTCTGGCAAACTTTTTTATGCTCCAAGCCTTTTACCAAAATCCGAGTTCAATGCCTTTTAATTAAACAATTTTAAACTATTGTTACTATAGCTGATTAAGATTAAGTAAGTATTAAGAAAATAAAAACCATAGTGATTAATTATTAATCTTTCTGAAGTAGACTAAGTGATACTAGCTAAAAAATTATTTTTTTTTGGAAACAGTGTGTTACGGAAAGATGGTCTATAAATTCACTTCTCTTACGATAAAATAAGCTGTACTCAATTATAGATTTGTTGCCGCAATACACGCCCAAATCGATTCACGACCAGTTTTATCGGTCCAGATTGTGGGTTTTGGAGAAGGAAGTGCCCACTGGTAACCATACGCTTTAATTCAGAACTGAATAAGAGGTAATCTTTTGAGTGAAACCCATGCCAACCAAGTGTGATACTGGATTGCGGCCAATGCCATTGGTGTAATAGTTCACAGCCTGTATGGAATTGGTGATTTTTATTATCAACAAAAAGAATCATTCCCTGCGACCAATCGTTCGAGTCAGGTAAAGGAGTCAAAGCCAGTCTGACTCCCCGCAAAAGGGCAGTATTCCTCGCATAATACAATGCGGTAATAATCTCTTTTTCTCTAACCTGTAATTGGTTTCTTTGGTAAAGCATGGCACCCCAAGGTACACAGAGGAAACACAAGAACACAAGGAGAGCCATGCTTATTAATAATTCAATTAAAGTTAAGCCATGACGTTTAGGCACAATTTTCCATTAAAAAATGTTTCACGGCTCTCAAGTCAGCATAAGCCTTTTTCTTATCTATTGGATTTCGTAATAAATAGGCCGGATGATAACTTACCAAAAAAGGAGTATCTTTATAATGGTATACCTGGTGACGTAACCGATTCAGTGGTAATGCTTCATTTGCTAAAAATTGACCAGCGAAGCGCCCCAGTGCCAGAATCAATCCAGGCTTGATAAAATCAATCTGCTGGGCAAGGTAGGAACTACATTGAATAATTTCCTCCGCCGCGGGATCTCGATTATCAGGAGGCCTGCATTTTAAAACATTGGCTATATAAACATCCTCCTCCTTCATGCCAATACTTTGCAACATCTGATTAAGCAAGCTGCCAGCTTTACCTACAAAAGGTAGTCCTTGCTTATCCTCATAAAACCCAGGTGCCTCTCCAATGATCATTAATTTAGCATTGGGATTACCACGCGAGAATACGGTTTTACTACGGGTTTTATGCAAAGGGCAACGTATACAGGAGGCAACCTCCTTTGCCAACTCAGCTAATTGCTGCGGGCAGGAAGAACGGATTTGACGCGCCACCCAGCGGTCTATCCCCATATTTTGCAGGTAATAATGGTTTAATGCATCTGACATAGTTCTCTCACCGAAGATCAGCTTTAATTTGACCATTTTTTGAATGCAGCAAACAAGTCCTGAGAGATCTTCCCAAAAATTTGGACAATAAGGAGTCAGCGTCTCTGTTCGACCTGAGGAGTGCCATAAGCCACATCTCGAAGGCTAAGCATCGAGGCTTCGAGGCAGCGCTGCGCGATTCCTCAGGCCGAACGGATTCTGAAGCAGCCGTATTTTCTCATTTTAATTTTGTGTCAATCTCGCAATAACAAGTCGCGGCAGGTAAGGTGCTGAAGAGCTCACCTAATTCGCGTATTACACTACTAATCACTTATAAAGGGATTGTCGCAAGCAGTTCGTGCACTACATTCGCCGGCTTAGGCGCCTTAGTAATTGAACGACCAAGCACCAAAAAATCACTTCCATTTTCAACCGCTTGCACCGGTGTCATCACACGCGACTGATCATTTAGTTTATCTCCTGGCAAGCGAATACCAGGCGTAATGGTCAAAAAAGATTGGCCGCAGGTATTTTTAATCATTGGAACTTCAAAGGCAGAACAAACAACGCCGTCAAGTCCCGCTTGCAATGCAAGTTTAGCCAAGCGTTTGACCTGGGTATCAACAGACGGCTCTATACCAATCTCTGGTAAATTCTCTGTGGCCATACTGGTTAAAATAGTCACCGCAATGAGTAAGGGACGATTATCACCATAAGGCTCTAAAGCCTTTACTGCTGTCTGCATCATTGCCAAACCGCCTGAAGCATGAACATTAATCATCCAAACTCCAAGCTCAGCACAAGCTTGACAAGCCCGGGCTACGGTATTGGGAATATCATGAAATTTCAAATCCAGAAAAATTTTAAACCCTTTTTTTACCAAATCACGAACAAAATCAGGACCAAAAAGAGTAAACATTTCACTACCAACCTTGAGTGCGCATTGGCTCGGCTCTAATTGCTCAACCAAGGCAAACGCATCTTGTCGATTTGCAAAATCCAGCGCTACAATCAATTTCAAAGCCATTATACCCCTGCCAACTCGCTTACCAGACAAGTTTTAACTGCATGAGCAATTTTTTGCTGGTCTTCCATGCTTAAGTATGGGTGCATTGGCAAACTGACTACATGTTTACTTGCTTTTTCAGCATGGGGAAAATCACCAATTTTGTAGCCCAAAGCGCTGAGAGCCTGCTGTTGATGCATGGCAACCGGATAATGCACTGCTGTAGGAATACCTAAAGCCTGCATTTGCTTCTGAAAATCATCGCGGTGAGGAACTTCGATTGTATATTGAGCATAAACACTGGTATTGCCCTCCATGACAGAGGGTGTTTTAACTACATCAGCAAGCAATTGTTCATAACGTTGTGCAACCCGTTGACGCATGGCAATTTCATCAGGGAATAATTTCATTTTTTCAATCAGGATAGCTGCTTGTAGGGTATCCATTCGGCCATTAATGCCAATTCGTTTATGGCAGTATCTTGTATTTTGCCCATGATTACGGATTTCTATCAATCGTTCGGCAAGAATATCATCATCTGTAAAGCAGGCTCCAGAATCACCATAACCACCCAGCGGTTTAGATGGGAAAAAACTGGTACATCCAATTGTCGATAAGGCACAGGAGTATGCACCTTGGTAGGTAGCCCCAAAACTCTGGGCGGCATCTTCAATAACTGGTAAGCCGAATTGCTTTGCAACCTCATTGATTGTCGTCATATCAGCACATTGGCCATATAAACTCACTGGCATGATTGCTTTTGTTTTGTCAGTAATAGCCTCTTTGATTTTTGTTGCGTCAATATTGTACGTTGTTGGATCGATATCAACAAAAACAGGCTTGGCGCCGACAAGAGCAATCACTTCACCTGTAGCAAAAAAACTGAAAGGACTGGTAATAACTTCATCACCTGGCTCCAGCTCCAAGGCTAACAAAGCCATCAGCAAGGCATCTGTACCGCTTGAATTAACAATGGCATGCTTAACATTTACAAACTCCGCCAATTGTCGTTCGAGTTTGGCGATTTCAGGTCCCATAATATATTGACCATGCTCTAAAACAGTTTGGATGCCTCGCAGGATATCTGTTTCAATTAATTTATATTGTTTTTTAAGATCGATGAATTGCATAATTCTCTCAAATTGAGTTAGGGAACTGATTAGGCTCAACAGCAATTTGCCCAAATTTACAGTCGGCTCTAATCCCCTTCCAAACCATGGACTGGCTTCATTCTACCCCACTGTTTACAACTTGGGCAATGCCAATGCAAATGTTTACCACCAAAACCACAGTGTCCACAGCGATAGATAGGCTTGTTATCTAAAAATTTACTCGTAATGTCATACAACATTTGTAATTTATCCCGCACTTTACCGTGAGCAGTTTCCAAGTGCCAGCAAATTAAGCGGTTTAAACCTCTAATAGAAGGATGAGTACTAAGCTTATCCGATACAAAATCAATGGCAGCATCCATATTTTTTTCGCGGCGCAAAAACTCCGCAATAACGAAAATGGTGGATGCACGGGGATGCTCGACTAACGTCTGTTGTAAATACTCTACACATTCGCTCATCGCATCCAGTTCGCGGTGGCAAATCACTAACGGCTCAATGATTTCGCTAAGAAACTCTGGATCTTGTTGTGGAACTCGCTTTAAGGAGCGAATAGCCTGTTTATAACGAGCATTTTGCATATCCAACGATGCTTGCATAAGGCTGGCGCGCGCTGACATTTTATCAACAACGAGAGCTTGCTTAATTGCGTTTTGAGCTTTATCAACAGAATTGCTCTTTAATGCCTGATTAGCAATTTCGCAATAATAGTGCGCGGCTTGCATGTGCATACTCTGCCCTAGGGAAAGCTCTAATTTTTTTATGACATCCAGCGCTTTTTCCCACGCTTTTTCTTGCTGATAGATAGCAAGTAAGCCCTGTAGACTGGAGGTTTCGCGGCTACCCCCCAACTCTACCACCTCTAAGAAAATGCGTTCAGCTCTGTCAAATACACCCGCACTCATGTAATCCTGACCTAAAGCCATTAATGCTTCTTTGCGCTCTACCAAACTTAATTGCGGCCTGGCAATCAGATTCTGATGTATTCTAATGGCTCGATCTACTTCGCCACGACGGCGAAAGAGACTTCCCAACGCCAAATGAGTCTCTACTGTTTCACTATCAACCTCCAGCAGTTTGATAAATACATCAACTGCTTTATCTGGCTGTTCATTTAATAAGTAGTTTAGTCCCACTACGTATTCACGCGAGAGTCGGTTATCAAAACGCTTTTCTTTACCAGAGTAATTACGGCTAGCAACCCACCAACCAGACCAGGCTGCAGCAGGTAACAATAATGGCCATAAATTAATCATTAAAGCTCTCCATTACTTCAACTCGTTCAGTTTGATTAGGGCTATTACACTGACGATCTATCTGATTTGTTAATGAGACCTCTCCGTGGAACAGCGAAGAAAACAATTTCAACAAAAATGTAAACAGCACCTAATATAAATTAGCAATTTAAATTCGCTCACTGATAATAAATTCAGAGCTGGCCAGGGTCAATCATCTTAATGTTGATCCTGCAAAGGAATTGCCCGTAAGTTTTTTATTTCCTTTTCAGTCAACTTCAACTGGCTCTTTATTTTTAAGTATTCAACCTTAAGACGCCAATAACGACATAGAAAAAGCAGGAAGCCCAGAATAGCCCCAACACCCAGCATCACCGTCATTAATACGGATATGGGCATCGTTAGAACTTTAAAATAAAAATTAACCTGTACTGAAGAAGCGTTCAGTGCAGCAAAACTTACACCTAATAAAATTAATACTAAATAAAATATCATCATTAGCAGGCGCATTATATTAATCCTTAAAATAGCTGCAAATTAAATTGATTCATATCCCTACTCATGAGTAGTTTATTCGATCCCTTCAAGTTTCTGAAGAAGTCTAGTGCTCGAATCCACCTATACTCGTGTATCCACTCCGATTCTGCGCTCATCTCCCCTCGCACTTTTCTCTCCACAGCATGTTTGGAAAGGGTTTGTTATTAATCCCGATCGTTAATTCGCAATTAGGCTTTTGAAAAGTGTTAATTGACGAGAATTACCCGCTTAACAAAAAAAAAAGCGTAGTTAAACTACGCTTTTTTATTTAGGCAAAGAGGTTTATTCACCCTCTTTATTTGCCATTTTTTCTTTCAGCAAGTCACCTAAGGTCGTTGAAGCAACTTCCCCACTGCGTGAGTATTTTTTGATTGCTTCAGCTTGATCTTGAGCATCCTTCGCTTTAACAGACAAGGCTATCGTGCGATTTTTCTTATCAACATTGATAATTTTTGCCTCGATTTCATCACCTTCTTTAAAGAGAGTGGTTGCATCATCAACCTTGTCTTCTGATAATTCATTGACACGAATTGTTCCGATAACATCAGGAGCAAGATCAACTGTGACTGTTTTAGCATCAACTGCAGAAACTTTTCCTTTTACAACAGCGCCTTTAGCATATTCTTCAACATAACTGCTGAAAGCATCACCTTCAAGTTGCTTCAAACCTAAGGAAATACGTTCACGCTCTGCATCGATAGCCAGAATGACTGCCTCTAATTCCTGACCTTTCTTAAACTGCTTAACAGCCTCTTCGCCTGGAACGTTCCAGGAGATATCAGACAGATGGACCAAGCCATCAATCTCACCATCCAGACCAATGAAAATTCCAAAGTCAGTAATTGAACGGATTTTTCCGTGAACTTTTTGTCCTTTGCTATGAGTTTGTGAAAACTGGTGCCATGGATTACCAACACACTGTTTCATACCCAGAGATATACGACGGCGCTCTTCATCAATTTCAAGAACCATAACATCGACCATATCACCCATAGAAACTACTTTGCTTGGATGTACGTTCTTGTTAGTCCAATCCATCTCAGACATATGAACCAAACCTTCAACACCTTCTTCTATCTCAACAAAGCAACCGTAATCCGTGATATTAGTCACTTTACCATGCAGCTTTTTACCGACAGGATAACGTTCAACCAAATCAACCCAAGGATCATTACCCAGTTGTTTCATACCTAAGGAAACTCGATTACGCTCACTGTCAAAACTCAAGACCTTCACTTTAACGTCCTGACCAACAGTCAACAGTTCGCTTGGATGTTTTACGCGCTTCCAAGAAATATCGGTAATATGGAGTAAACCGTCAATACCACCTAAATCGATAAACGCACCATAATCGGTAAGATTTTTAACAATACCATTAAGGATTTGACCATCATGTAAGGATTCAAGTAAAGCCTGTCTATCAGCACTGCTTTCTTCTTCTACGACAGCGCGACGTGAAACAACAATGTTGTTTCTCTTCAGATCCATTTTAATAACCTTGAATTCAAGCTCTTTGCCTTCGAGGTAAGAGGGATCACGAACTGGTCTGACGTCAACCAAAGAACCTGGCAAAAATGCACGAATAGAGCCGATTTCAACCGTGAAGCCGCCTTTGACTTTCCCAGAAATCAAACCGGTTACCGTGTCATTATTTTCATGGCATTTAGATAATTTGCGCCATGCTTCTTGACGCTTCGCTTTTTCTCTTGATAGCAATGTCTCGCCATAGCCATCTTCTACAGAATCCAAAGCAACTTCAACAGTGTCGCCCAAATGGACTTCTAACTCACCATTTTTGTCTTTAAATTCTTCAACAGCAACAATCCCTTCTGATTTTAAACCCGCGTTCAAGGTGACGTAATCATCATCGATACCTATGACTCTTGCGGTGATTATTGCTCCAGGATAAAACTGTGCGCCAACGATACTTTGCTCAAATAATTCTTTGAAACTTTCAGACATGTTAATAAACTCTTTAGTAAAAAAATAGAAGCATGAGGTCCACTCATCTTCCCCCCTATGAAACACAATTTAACGAAGAAACAGGCGTTCATCGACCAATTTTAATACATTATCGAACACTTGTACAATCGTCAAACCAGTTGTATCAATCATTACCGCATCCTCTGCGGGCTTTAATGGCGCGTGCGTACGAGCAGTATCTCTTGCATCACGTTTAGCCAACTCATCAACAACTTCGGCGAGGCTAGCATCAATTCCTTTTTCTTTCAACTGAAAATAGCGACGCGAGGCTCTTTCTTCTGCTGAGGCATATAAATAGATCTTTAATATTGAATCAGGAAAAACCACAGTGCCCATATCTCGACCATCCGTTACTAACCCTGGAGGCAAGGCGAAAGCACGCTGGCGAGCAAGCAGAGCCTTTCTGATCTCAGGTACTACGGCAATTTTAGAGGCATCCTGTCCACAGAGCTCAGTTCTTATTTCATCAAAAACATCATGCCCCTCAAGCAATACGCGAGTTCGTTGTTGAGGATCCGTTTCAAAACGCAAATCAAGTGAATATGCCAGCTCGACAATTTGCGCAATGTTATTAAAATCAATGCTTTTCTTTCTAGTTGCATAAGCGAGAACCCTGTAAATACATCCACTGTCCAGTACATGCCAACCAAGATGGTTTGCTAACATGTGGCAAATGGTTCCCTTACCGGTGCCACTAGGACCATCAATAGTAATCACTGGTACGTTTTTATCTAACATCATCATGTATTTCCTTGATAGCCAATTTTATTTTGTTGGCCGTTTTTACAAATGTTGGAAATGACGTTGCAACATTGGCACAATTTTTTATGGTAACTGGCGCTTTAGCAACAGCTCCGGCAATAGCAAAGGCCATAGCAATGCGATGATCATGAAAACTATCGACCTCTCCGCCTTGCAGCACTCCACCATTAATATATAAACCATCTTCGAACGCCTGCGCTTCAATTCCCAAATGTTGCAAGCCTTCAACCATTGCCCCGATTCTATCGCTTTCCTTACAACGCAATTCACGTGCTCCATGTAGCAAGGTCTGCCCTTTCGCACAGGCTGCTGCAATAAAGATTACAGGAAATTCATCAATAGCAATTGGCACTAAGTCAGAAGGAATATCAATACCTTCAAGCTGGGCATACTTCACATAGAGATCAGCAACGAGCTCTTCACCACAAAGGCGTTTGTGATTCAAGCTTATATCTGCGCCCATTGCCGTTAAAATCTGGATAATCCCTGTTCGGGTAGGATTAATGCCGACATTTCGTATAACTAGTTCTGAACCCGGAACAATTGTTGCTGCGACGATAAAAAAAGCAGCAGAAGAAATATCACCCGGAATAATAATGTCGGTACCAATACATTCACTGTCCGAATTAATTATAATCGTGTTTTCCGCTTTTTGAATGGGATAAGAAAAGGTTGTCAGCATCCTTTCGGTATGATCACGAGTAAACCCCGGCTCAATTACTTTTGTTTCACCCTGGGCATAAAGGCCTGCGAGTAATAGACACGATTTAACCTGTGCGCTTGCTTCTGGCATTTCATAAGTAATACCGTGTAAAACATGGCCACCGCGAATAAGCAACGGAGGTCGCCCTTCCTTTGTTATTATTTCAGCTCCCATTTGCATTAATGGTCTACTTACCCGCTCCATTGGTCTTTTTTGCAGGCTTGCATCACCACTCAATTCACTGTCAAAAGGCTGCGCTGCAAGTAGACCTGCAAGTAAGCGCATAGATGTTCCTGAATTACCACAATCAACAACACCTTTGGGCTTTTGCAATCCATATTTACCTACACCATGAATCACAACCCGTTGTGCTACAGGCCCTTCAATGGCAACACCCATAGACTGAAAGGCCTTTAAGGTTGCCAAGCAATCTTCTCCATCTAAAAAGCCGCTAATAGTAGTCGTACCCTTGGCAATGGCACCCAAAATAATTGAACGATGAGAAATGGATTTATCACCAGGAACTGTCACATCACCTTGCACCGACTTTATAGGGCTGCTTACATAATCTATCAGGTTCATTAATTATGTTCCTTAGCAAAATCTCGCATAAATTTGATTAGATATTCTACACCTTCCATAGGCATGGCGTTGTATATGCTTGCTCTTAATCCTCCCACTGTGCGATGGCCTTTTAAAGCATATAGACCCCGTGTTTTGGCTACGGCCAAAAACAACTCTTCAAGGTTCGCATCAGAAAGCGAAAAACAAATATTTACTAAAGAACGTGCCTCCTCGGATACTTTACAATGGTAAAATCCTGAAGAATCAATGTAATCATATAATCTAGAGGCTTTTGCACAATTTATTTCATACAACGCCTCAACACCGCCTTGGGCTTTGGCCCATTGAGCCATTTTTCCCGCCAGATAGCAATTAAAAGTAGGTGGTGTTGCGTAAAGTGAATGCGTTGAGCTATGAGTCCGGTAATCAAGCATTGTCGGAATACTATTATCGGGCAAAGAGTTTAGTAGCTCGTCACTGATAATGACCAGTGTTAAACCGGCATTTGCAATATTTTTCTGCGCCCCGGCAAAAATCAGCCCATAATCGCTCACAGTAATAGGCTCGCTCAGTAAACATGAAGTCATATCCGCAATAAGAGGGACTCCTGAAATAGCTGGTATTTTGGCAAAGCGAACACCATTAACTGTTTCATTGGGCGTAAAATAGAGGTATTTTGTATTTTCTTTAATCTGCCATTTTTCCGGTGATGGAATCTTTATAAAACCATTCTCTTCATCACTGGCAACACAATAAGCCTGTTTAATTTTTACTGCTTCCTGGTAAGCCAGTGAGGACCAAAGACCGGTGATTAAATAACCTGACTGTTCACCGGCTGCAAGCAAATTCATGGGAACCATACTAAATTGCGTACGTGCCGCCCCACCTAAAAAAAGCACATGATAATTGGCAGGGACGTTTAAAAGCTCCCTGAATGCTTGCTCCGTCTGCTCCATCAAGGCCATGAACTCTGGTGTGCGGTGTCCAATCTCCAGGACCGACATATCCAGATTTTGCCAATTTAGAAGTTCTTCCTGTGTTTCTCTTAAAATTGATTCAGGCAACATCGAGGGGCCAGCACCAAAATTATAGCCCCTACTCATCATTAGTTTCTTCTACATCATTCTCTTCATCGGAATCTGACATCTCTTCAGTATCGTCTTCTCCAATGTCTACTATCCGTTGCATACCCACAACCTGCTCACCTGAACTGACATTAATAAGGCGTACACCTTGAGTATTTCGACCAATGATCGATAGTTCACCCACTTTAAAGCGAACTAAGGTACCCTTATCAGTGATTAACATCGCTTCATCCCCCTCGGAGACTTGCAGAGCACGGACTACTCTACCATTACGTTCATTGACTTGGATTGAAATTACGCCTTGACCGCCACGGCCGGACACACGATATTCTTCAATATTCGTGCGTTTACCATAGCCATTCTCAGTAGCAGTTAATATCGTACCTTCCGATTGAGCAACGACCAGGGAAATAACGGATTGATTTTCTCCCAACCGAATACCACGCACACCACGTGCGGTTCTACCCATAGGTCTAACAAGGTTCTCATCAAAACGAATCACCTTCCCAGCATCGGTAAACAGCATAATATCTTTACTGCCATCGGTAATATCTACACCGACCAAGCGATCTTCATCATCCAGATCTACTGCAATAATTCCCGTAGAGCGTGGTCGACTAAACGCTTCAAGGGGTACCTTTTTCACAGTACCATGCTTGGTCGCCATGAAGACAAAGTAACCCTCTTGATACTCACGCACTGGCAACATAGCGTTGATAGCTTCATCGGCTGCCAACGGAAGAATATTAATAATCGGTTTACCGCGTGAAATGCGGCTTGCCAAAGGCAATTGATAAGCTTTCAGCCAATATAGTTTCCCGTGATTTGAAAAACATAGCAAAGTATCATGAGTACTGGCGATAATGAGACGCTCGATAAAATCTTCATCTTTGACATTGGTAGCTGATTTACCCTTACCACCACGACGCTGGGCTTGATAAGCAGAAATCGGTTGATATTTCACATAGCCCTGGTGAGAGAGGGTAACCACCACATCTTCTTCAGTAATTAAATCTTCAATAGTTAAATCTTCTTGCGATGCGGTAATTTCTGTACGACGCTCGTCACCAAACTGGGCTTTGACTTCCAGCAATTCATCTCGAATCACTTGCATCAGCCGCTCAGGAGAAGCAAGAATATCTAACAACTCTTTAATTACATTTAACAACTCTTTAAATTCATTGATGATTTTATCTTGCTCAAGAGCCGTTAAACGGTGCAGCCTTAACTCAAGAATTGCCTGGGCTTGATGTTCTGATAACCGATAACCTTCTGCAGCTAAACCATAATCACTGGATAAATCATCTGGTCGGCAAGCATCGCTTCCTGCATTTTCCAGCATAGCCTTAACCAAACCTGGTTGCCAAAAACGCGCCAATAAAGCCTCTTTTGCGTCTTGAGGGGTTGGTGATTTCTTAATGAGTTCAATCATCTCATCAATATTAGCCAGTGCAATTCCCAAACCTTCTAATAAATGAGCGCGATTACGAGCTTTCTTCAATTCAAAAATCGTACGGCGAGTCACCACTTCACGGCGATGCTTGATAAAATACTCAAGAATTTCTTTTAGATTGAGTGTACGCGGCTGACCGTCAACCAAAGCGACCATATTAATGCCAAATACATTCTGCATCTGGGTATGAGCGTACAAATTATTCAAAATTACTTCAGCTACTTCACCCCGTTTGAGCTCAATAACAACTCTCATGCCTTGTTTATCAGACTCATCCCGCAAACCAGAAATCCCTTCGATACGCTTTTCACGCACTAATTCAGCGATTTTTTCTACTAAACGGGCTTTATTAACCTGATAAGGTAATTCAGTAATAATGATGGCTTGTCGACCAGAATGACTATCTGTCTCTATTTCTGTGCGCGCGCGAATATAAATCCGGCCGCGCCCGGTGCGGTATGCCTGCAGAATACCCGCTTTACCATTAATAATTGCCGCTGTTGGAAAATCAGGGCCGGGTACATAGTTCATTATGTCATCCAGCGTCAAATCAGGATCTTCTACCAAAGCAACACAGGCATTAATAACTTCGGTCAGGTTATGCGGTGGAATATTGGTCGCCATACCTACAGCAATACCAGAGGAACCATTCACCAGCAGGTTAGGAACTCGTGATGGTAAAACGACAGGAGCAAATTCTGTTTCATCGTAGTTTGGACTAAAATCGACGGTTTCCTTGTCCAGATCAGCCAATAAAGCGTGGGCAACTTTTGACATTCTGACTTCGGTATATCGCATAGCCGCTGCGAAATCACCATCGACGGAACCAAAGTTACCTTGCCCGTCAATCAACATATAACGCATAGAAAACGGCTGCGCCATCCTTACAATGGTATCGTAGACTGCTGTATCACCATGCGGATGGTATTTACCGATGACATCCCCTACCACACGCGCTGATTTTTTATAAGGCTTATTCCAATCATTACCTAATTCACTCATCGCAAAAAGCACACGACGATGAACAGGCTTCAGGCCATCACGGACATCGGGCAAAGCGCGGCCAACGATAACACTCATAGCATAATCCAGATAGGACTGCTTTAATTCGTCTTCAATATTGACGGGTATAACTTCTTTGGCAAGATAAACCATGGTTTGGACGCGTCCTCATGCAATGATTGAAATGAAAATAAGCTGGAAGGATACCACAGAGCAGGCTTTAATTGAATCATATCAAGCATTTCAATCTACCTACCCACAGCCAAGCTAATTTAATATTTTCAACATGACTCAGCCATTGGCCGTTATGGTTTCATTTTATTTTTAGCATTTTATTTCTGTTAAAAACCTTCAATCTGGATCATACTTATTCATTAGTGGAAAGATAAATTTGACAGCTTCTATAAATTGACTGGAGAAAGGCATTTTTATATAGTCTGCGCACTTAGTAAGCGAGAAGGCTGTCAAGCCATGAACGAGGAGACACGATGACAAACAAAATTGCCAGGCTTAGTATTGACGGTCACGAGCCAATTGACTTACCAATCTATAGTCCGACTTTAGGTAATGAAGTAATTGATATCAATAAATTGGGTGAGCAAAGCATGTTTACCTATGATCCGGGCTTTGTCTCCACCGCGTCTTGTGAATCTAAGATTACCTATATTGATGGGGATAAAGGAATTTTACTTTATAGAGGCTACCCCATTGAACAATTAGCCGAGAAAAAAGACTTCCTCGACGTCAGTTATCTTCTTCTCAATGGCGAATTGCCTGATGCAAAGGAAAAACAGGATTTTATTAATCTGATTAACAACCATACTATGGTACATCAGCAGATGTATAATTTTTTAAACGGTTTTCGCCGCGATGCTCATCCTATGGCCATTATGGTTGGTATAGTCGGTGCCTTGTCTGCGTTTTACCATGATTCAATGGACTTAAATAATCAACAGGATCGTTACATTTCTGCAATTCGTTTAATTGCTAAAATGCCGACCCTTGCTGCAATGAGTTATAAATATTCAGTTGGACAACCTTACATGTACCCGCAAAACAAAATGTCTTATGCTGAAAATTTTCTGCATATGATGTTCGGCGTACCGTCTGAGGATATCAAACCCAATCCCATCATCGTTGATGCGATGGATACTATTTTTACACTCCACGCCGATCACGAACAAAACGCTTCGACTTCCACAGTGAGATTAGCCGGATCAACGGGGGCGAATCCCTTTGCCTGTATTTCAGCAGGAATAGGTGCTTTGTGGGGGCCCGCCCATGGTGGTGCCAACGAAGCTTGCCTTAATATGCTCAAAGAAATTGGTGATATTAAGCATATTAACCATTATATAAAACGCGCGAAAGACAAGAATGATCCTTTCCGCTTGATGGGTTTTGGACATCGTGTTTACAAAAGTTATGATCCGCGAGCCAAAGTGATGCGCAAAACCTGTCATGAAGTATTGAATGCGGTTGGTGCCCATGAGGCGCCCTTGTTTAAACTTGCTATGGAACTTGAGCGCATTGCCCTTGAAGATGACTATTTTGTAGAGAAAAAGCTTTATCCAAATGTGGATTTTTATTCCGGTATTACCTTAAGTGCCATTGGCATTCCTACCAACATGTACACTGTTATTTTTGCCTTAGCAAGAACGGTAGGCTGGATGTCACATTGGATGGAAATGGTTGCCTCCAAATCCAAAATTGGTCGCCCAAGACAGCTTTATACTGGCGAAAAACAACGAGATGTTCGCTAACCAACTAATCCAGCCAGGTGAAAACCGGTCGTTGAAACCCGGGGTTTTAACCCTAAACCTTTTAAAGAAGCCACGCATGCGTGGCTTCTTTAAAGCCCGTTGGTTTTGGCCCTCACAGGCTACAAACCTGCTTTGATCATCTGCAAAGCTCTCCGCCACCCGCAATAATCGTTCTCCACACTGTCTCTCTCTTTCGCTGCCACAAATTCTTTTTCACAAACCCAGTTTTTCTCCAAGGCCTCTAAAGAATCCACAAGACCACATCCTATTGCTGCTAATATAGCCGCTCCCTGAGCGGTTGTTTCTATATCATCAGGTTTTTGCACCGTTAAATTGCATTGTGAAGATAAAAATTGAAGGAACCATTGATTAGCAGCCATCCCGCCATCAACGCGCAACAACGATAAGGCTATCTGACTATCTTCGCGCATACAATCCAGAACATCACGGGTTTGATAACAAACACTCTCCAGCGCTGCACGGGCAAAGTGAGCACGATTAGTTGTCCGTGCCAAACCAATAATGGCGGCACCCGCAGTCGTTATCCAATGGGGGGCACCAAGACCGGTGAAGGAAGGAATTAAATAAACGCCTTCATTACTGCTAAGGCTCTTTGCAAGCCACTCTGTATCAGCAGCGGCTGCAATTAATTTCATTTCATCACGTAACCATTTAACAGTTGTCCCTGCATGGTACAAACTCCCTTCTAAACCATAAACAGTTTGTCCTTTAATCTGGTAGGCTATTGTTGTTAACAACCGATGTTTCGACAAAACGGGCTGCGGGCCAATATTCATAAGTAGAAATCCGCCTGTACCAAAAGTTGCTTTTACCATCCCGTGAGAAAACCCTCTTTGTCCAATCAGGGCAGCCTGTTGATCTCCAACTACACCGGTAATAGGAATCGATGCACCTAGATAATCTTGCTCTATGTTGCCGAAATTAGCATCGCTGGAACACACTTCTGGCAAAATGGCAGGCGGGACTGCAAAAAGTTTCAATAAATCCTCGTCCCAGCGCTGCTCCACAATATTAAATAACAAGGTTCGCGATGCGTTGGTTATATCTGTTAAATGGGCTTTCCCTTTTGTTAAACGCCAGATAAGAAAACTATCAATCGTGCCGAAGGCCAATTGCCCTCTTGCAGCCAACTCGCTTGCTTTAGGTACATTAGCTATTAGCCAATTTAATTTACTTGCAGAAAAATAAGGATCAGGCAATAGCCCTGTTTTTTGTTGGATTGCCTCCCCGCAATCCAACAAACTGTCGCAAAATAGTTGGGTCCGCCTATCTTGCCAAACAATTGCAGGTGCAAGACACTCGCCTGATTGTTTATCCCAAATTAACGTTGTTTCACGTTGGTTAGTAATCCCACAAGCAATAACTTGATGCGCATCTACTTCAGAAACAACATCTTGCATAGCCTTTAATGTTTTTTGCCAAATTTCCTCGGGATCATGTTCCACCCAGCCTGGTTGCGGGTAAAATTGGGTCAATAAATATTGACTCGAAGTGAGTAATTTACCAGCACTGTTATACAACATGGCTCGAGTACTGCTAGTTCCTTGATCAATGGCAAGAAGATAATTCATTGCGTTTACTTCCCTGATTATGCTATTTAGATTTTCAATCACCATTAAAACATTATTTCATTAGGGGCTGTTGACATTTCGCTAGATTGATTCAAAAAATATTGATTTATGAGCAGCGAAGCGCAAGAATCAACACTTTTCAGCCAAGATAGTAGACATGTCAGCAACCCCTGGAGGAAAATAAAAAAACTGATAATATCAGTCTCAATTAACAGCAACCAAAACTATTCTATACGCTTTTTTGCGGAGACCAAACATGGATCAGGTTTTTGACGTGGCAATCATCGGCGGTGGCATTAATGGTTGTGGTATTGCCGCTGATGCAGCGATGCGCGGATTGTCTGTGATCCTTTTGGAAAAGGGAGATCTCGCTTCAAAAACATCGTCCAGTAGTTCTAAATTAATCCATGGAGGCCTAAGATATCTGGAGTATTATGATTTCGCCTTGGTTAAAAAAGCCTTGCATGAGCGGCAACTTCTATTGAGCCTGGCTCCTCATCTCGTTTATTCTCTTCCTTTTGTTTTACCGTATCAACAAGGTATGCGGCCCTCCTGGTTGCTACGAACGGGCTTATTTCTATATGATAATCTTGAGCGTAAAAATAAATTGCCCCACAGCAAACTGATACGTCGGAACCACCACTCACCTTATTTTTCACCTTTAGCTAACTATTTTGTCAAAGGCTTTTTATTTTATGACTGTGCGACTGATGATGCTCGGCTGACAATTGCCAATGCATTACAAGCCAAAAAATACGGTGCCTCGATTCAAACAAGGGTAGCCGTAACCAATGCCACCGTACAAAATAATCTATGGCTATTAACTGCTAAAAAAAACTCAGGCAAAGAAGAGACTATCTCTGCCAAAGTACTTGTTAATGCCACTGGTCCCTGGGTGGAGTCGTTCAATAAATTATCAGGTATTCCCAGTAAATTTAAGATGTCTCTTGTCAAAGGTAGTCATTTAGTTGTTCATAAACTCTACGAAGGAAATCATGCCTATCTCCTTCAGAATGATGACAAACGCATTATCTTTATCGTTCCTTATCACGGTTACACGATGATAGGAACCACAGATGTTGCTTTTAAAGGCTCTTTAGATGAAGTCTGCATTTCCACAGAAGAAGTTAATTATTTATGCAATCTTGTTAACAACTATTTTAAATGTCGGGTGCAGCGAAAAGATATTATTAACAGCTGGAGTGGCGTTAGACCGTTACTGGCTGCATCAGGCGAAGAGCTTAAAGCATTAAGTCGCGATTATACCTATCATTGCACAAACTCACCTGCTCCAGCCCTCACGGTTTATGGCGGAAAAATCACAACTTACCGACAATTGGCGTTGGAAGCAGTCAATAGTTTACATGAGTTTTTCCCTGCCTTGGGTATATCCCGTACAGAGTCTATCCCCTTGCCAGGTTCTATCTTTGAGAACTGGAGTTATAAAGAATATACCACTTATGCACGGGAGAAATATTATTGGCTGGACGAATCAATCCTGGAGCGTTACCTGACGAGTTACGGCACCCGCACCGAATTATTGCTATCAGGATGTAAAGAAATGAGTGATCTGGGCCTTCATTTTGGCAATGATTTATACCAGATTGAAGTTGATTATTTGCGAAACGAGGAATGGGCTTGTGATAGCGACGACATCCTATGGCGCCGCACTAAACTGGGCTTGAATTTTGAGCTAGAACAAAAACAAGCCTTGGAAGATTATTGTCAGCAACGACTTAGCCTTAATAACTAAATTTCACCTTTGTCTATTTTGGCTCGGATTTCGCTGACATCTACACTGATAGCCTGCTGTACCAGTTCTTTAAGTGTTGATTCAGGCATACTACCTGCCTCTGAGTAAATAGCAATGCCCTGCTTAAAAACCATTAAATGGGGGATTGATCGTATTTGAAAAATTTCAGCCAGCTCGGCTTCTTCCTCAATATTGACCTTAACAAATTTAATCGTCTTATATTGCTCAGCAACTTTCTCGTAAACCATTGCGAAGTGTTTGCAAGGTGCACACCATTCCGCCCAAAAATCAATAAAAACTATCTCATTATTCGCAAGCAAACCTTCAAATTGGTCTGTCTTTATAGTGTTGACTGACATGGCATCTCCCTGGCATTAATACAGGATAAAATGGCTGAAAAAATATTATCCATGCTGCCAACGCCCTGCACACGATGAAACTGTGGTGCCAGACTATCATTTGTTTTCGCCCACTGCTGGTAATAATTGATGAGAGGCTCTGTTTGTTGATGGTAAACAGTGAGACGCTGCTTAATCGTCTCTTCTTTATCATCATCCCGCTGAATTAATGGTTCTCCGGTAACATCATCAACATTATCTGTTTTAGGCGGTTGAAATTTGACATGATAAACGCGACCAGAAGCTACATGTACACGTCTACCACTTATACGATTGATAATTTCCTCGTCAGGCACTGCTATTTCAATAACATGATCCAGCTTAATCTTCGCACTCTTTAGGGCATCAGCCTGCGGAATAGTACGGGGAAAGCCATCGAATAGAAATCCAGACCGGCAATCATCTTGTTGTAAGCGCTCTTTTACCAAACCAATAATAATTTCATCAGAAACCAGTTTTCCAGAATCCATTACCTTTTTAGCACTTTTCCCCAATTCCGTCCCAGCAGCAATTGCCGAACGAAGCATATCACCAGTCGAAATTTGTGGTATTTTAAAATAGTTAATTAACTTAATTGCCTGCGTTCCCTTTCCCGCACCCGGCCCCCCTAATAACATTAAACGCATTAATCAGCTCCTATTCGAATTTAGCGATCATCCTACCTTTTCAAAACTTGGATGTCATTACTAATCTTAACTACTTGTTCTTACCAATATTTTATAGCCACCTAAACTTGTGCCTCCTATCTATACCAAGGTTTGGAATTTAACGAAGCTTTACATTGGCTTAATTGCGCTTGATATAAATATGAACGTGCTTTAACTTTGCGTGCGACCTGAATCAACCAAGGTTTCTTTAAATAAGTTCTAGATTGATAACCACCTATTCCTTCATGATAAGCCAGATATAAAGGGTACGCGTCATTTCTGGGTATTCCAGCACGGCGATTAGCCTGATTAGCATACCAACCAATAAAATCAACTGCATCGGCAAAAACATCCCGTGAGGCGAGATACCTACCCCCATCCCCCGCTCTTTTATATAGCCGCCAAGTAGAATGCAGGGCCTGAGAATAGCCATAAGCTGTGGATGGCCTTTTCCAGGGTATAATCCAAAGCAATTTTGTCCGTGGTGGTTTTGCGTTGGCATCAAACTTGGATTCCTGATGAATAATTGCCATTTGGACTGAAATAGGGATTCGCCATCGGCGCTCAACATCCTGAGCATCCGAATACCATCTGGGGTATTGTTTAAAAATATGGCAAATATTATTAACGTCTCTTGGGGGTGGGCTAGCGCAGGATATCAGTAACAATGAAAAAGCAATAAGCGTTAGCAGTTTTAAATTCATTTTCTTATTTGGTATGGGCTAGGATGAATGAGCGTATTAGTAGCAAAAAAGCAGATAAAATTAAACATTTTTATTTAAACTGACAATTTTTTTGCAATTTCGTCTGTCAATTTGGCAATATAAAAGCCAGCGCTCTCCTTTCGTTGTCATTCCCAAATTGACCCAGCTATGTTAGTTTTAAGCTAAAACTATGAACCTCTTTATTTTACTGAGCACTCTTCATCATGAGCATTCTGGTATTTGACATAGAAACCATTCCTGATATTAAAGCAGGACAAAAATTATATGAATTAGAAGGATTATCTGATGCGGATACAGCCTCAGCCCTCTTTACTTTACGTCGCTGTAAGACTGGCAACGATTTTTTACCGCACTATCTCCAAAAGGTAGTTGCCATTTCTTTAGTACTTAATCAAGGTTCACAGCTAAAGGTCTGGTCCTTAGGTGATGAACAATCGGATGAAAAAGATTTGATTCAACGATTTTTTGCGGGTATTGAGAAATACACACCGACGCTGATTAGTTGGAATGGCTGCGGTTTTGACTTACCCGTGCTCCATTATCGTGCCTTATTGCACGGTATTTCCGCACCAATTTATTGGGAAACCGGTGAAAATCAACAAAATTTTCGCTGGAATAACTATCTAAATCGCTTTCACTACCGTCATCTGGATCTGATGGATGTGCTAGCCGCTTATCAAAATAAAGCGTTTGCGCCTCTGGATGAAATAGCTAGTATGCTTGGCTTTCCTGGTAAAATGGGCATGAGCGGAGCAAAAGTATGGGAACAATTCCTTGCTGGAAATTTAAAGAATATCCGTGATTATTGTGAAACCGATGTATTAAATACTTACTGTGTTTATCTCCGCTTTGAATTGATGCGGGGCACACATAATCAGGAAACTTATACCAAGGCTATAGATAACCTGCGTACTTACTTACAAAGTGAAAAAGAAAAACCTCATTTGCAGGAGTTTTTAGAAAGAATGAATTGAGTTCTAACCTGGGTGAGGGCCAACATTACCTCACCAAACTCTAAACTACGTTTTTTGCAAATTATTTTTTGCTAATCAATTTTTTAAGCAAGATAGCATCTTCATAACCATTTTCATCTTGATAATAGGCTTCTTTAATTGCGTCTTTACGAAAACCAAATTTCTCGTATAAGGCAAGTGCAGCCACGTTACTGGGACGCACTTCAAGAATAACAGTATCGAAATTAGTATTTACCAAAGAAGAAAGCACTGCTCTCAATAGCGAGCGTCCATAGCCCTTTCTCTGTGCAGAAACAGCTACACATAAGTTGAGAATATGGCAGACATTAAAGCTATAACGACAGATTACATAGCCTTCTATACGTTTTTTAGACTCTATGACTCGACAATCATAACCAACTAGCACACAGTCACTTAAAATATCCCTGCTCCACGGAGCTCGGTGTGACATCACCTCAATCTCATACACTCTATCAATGTCATTCTGCTGCATTGGACGTATTTTAGGTCTCATAGTAGTCCTAAAGATCAGATTGTATTTAAGGGTTGTTGAATCTACTATCTTGGCGCTTATGCCTTGATTTTCTGCGCTTCACGACTCACATACTAGCGTGTATGCTCCGCTCAAAGCAATTAGCCATAGTCTAAATAATCAACTCAGACTATGGCATCTCAGATGCAAATTACTTTTTCTTTTTCTTAGGTAAATAAAGATCCGTAATTGTTCCTTCAAAAATTTCTGCAGACAAGGCAATTGACTCAGAAAGAGTCGGATGAGGATGAATAGTTAAAGCGATATCTTCGACATCGCAACCCATTTCAATTGCTAAAGAGGTTTCAGCAATTAAGTCACCCGCATTTACCCCTACAATTCCAGCTCCCAGAATACGATCAGTTTCGGGACAGAATAACAACTTGGTCATTCCTTCTTCACGCCCCATACTCAAAGCACGTCCGCTGGCAACCCACGGGAAAACTGCTTTCTCGTAGTTTATTCCTTTCTCCTTAGCTTCTTTTTCAGTCAATCCAGTCCAGGCAACCTCTGGATCGGTGTAGGCAACACTAGCAATGCATTTGGGATCAAAATAATGTTTCATACCGCCAATCACTTCAGCTGCAACACGCCCTTCTGGGATTGCCTTATGGGCTAACATGGGTTGCCCTACCACATCTCCAATTGCAAAAATATGAGGAACATTAGTTCGCATTTGTTTATCAACTTTAATAAAGCCACGTTCATCAACTTTTACACCCGCTTTTTCAGCATCAATAGTACCACCATTTGGTTTTCTTCCTACCGATACCAGGACTTGCTGGAAGCACAACGGTTTATCAGTAGCGTGCTCTCCATCCATAGAAACATAAATACCCTCTTTTTTAGCTTCCATCGCGGTAACTTTCGTTTTAAGCAGGATCTTAACGCCTTTTTTCGCCATGCGCTTGTGTAAAACATTGACCAAATCAATGTCAGCTCCAGGCATCAATTGATCCATAAACTCAACAACTGTCACCTCAACACCCAGAGCGGAATAAACAGTAGCCATTTCCAAGCCAATAATACCGCCACCCAAGACAAGTAAACTCCCTTTAATGTCAGCTAATTCCAAAGCACCTGTTGAACTGAAAATACGTGGATCTTCAGGAATGAAAGGTAAATTGACCGATTCACTACCTACAGCAATAATAGCGTTTTCAAATTCAACCGTAGTAGTACCATTTTCCCCTTGTACAGTGACCTGGTGGGTACCTGAAAATTTCGCAACACCAGTTACTACATCTACCTTGCGCTGCTTGGCTAATACTTTCAGGCCACCTGTTAATTTGCCAACAACCGAATTTTTCCAAGCAACAATTTTTTTACTATCCAGCTTGGGTTTACCAAAACTGACTCCCTGATCTGCCATTTCATGGCTTTCATCAATGACTTTAGCAATATGAAGCAAGGCTTTTGAAGGAATACAACCAACATTTAAACAAACACCGCCCAAGCTATCGAAACGCTCAACCAATACAACTTTTTTGCCTAGATCGGCAGCACGGAAGGCTGCTGTATACCCTCCAGGACCACTACCTAATACCACTACATCAGCTTTAATATTTGCAGTCATTTCACGCCTCATACTGTTCTAAAATCTATTTTCTATATATATTTTTTTAGGGTTATTACAATAAAATCCGTCGAATATCGCTGAGTGAGTCAGCGAGGAATCGAGTAAAACGTGCAGCCTCTGCACCATCAATAACCCGGTGATCATAAGATAATGATAAAGGTAACATCAACCGCGGTTTGAATTCTCCTCTGTCGTAAACAGGTTTCATGCTGGAGCGGGAAAGTCCTAGAATCGCCACCTCGGGACTATTCACAATCGGTGTAAACGCCGTACCACCTATCCCTCCCAAACTTGAAATCGTGAAACAACCACCACTCATATCTGCAGGCATCAATCCTTTATCTCGTGCTTTTGCACTTAAACGTGCCATTTCTGCAGCAATGTCGCTGACAGTCAGGTGATCAACATCTTTTATAACAGGAACTACCAAACCATTCGGAGTTTCAACAGCAATCCCTATATGACAATAACGCTTATAAATTAAATTCTCACCACTCGCATCCAGTGATGCATTAAATTGTGGGTATACTGCGAGTGCTTTACTCACTACCTTAGTCACAAAAGCAAGCATCGTTAACTTGAAACCACTTTGCTTTGCATTTTCCGCTTCCGATTTCCTAAATGCCTCAAGCTCAGTAATATCAGCTTCATCGAATTGCGTCACATGAGGGATAGTAACCCATGAGCGATGAACATTAATTCCGGTCAAGCGCTTAATCTTGTTCAAAGGCTTAATTTCAACTTCACCAAACTTGGAAAAATCAATCGCAGGCGCGCTAGGAAATGCAAAACTGCCCGAAGATGGCTTTTCGCTCAACCGTGCTTTTACATAGGCTTGCACATCTTCCTTCATAACTCTCGATTTTCGCCCACTACCCTTAATTTCATTAAGGTTTACTCCTAACTCCCTGGCTAGACGGCGAACGGATGGCCCCGCAGAAACAACCGCGCCAGCCCTTTCAGTACCTACTAAACCAGGAGCTATCTCAGGCTTTTCAGAACTAACTGCAGCGGGTTGTGCCACTGTTTTTTCTGGGACTGGCTCACCTGGCTGGCCTGATGATTGTTCTTTTTCACTGCTGATCTGCTCTACATTTAACGCAAGAATCAAAGTACCCTGTGATACTTTATCCCCTACTTTTACTGCAATACTCTCAATAACTCCTGCTGTAGGCGAAGGAATATCCATCGTTGCCTTATCACCTTCCAGGGTAATAAGTGATTGATCCTTGGTAACCGATTGACCCGGCTTCACCATAATTTCAATAACATCAACATCTGTTGCGCCGCCAATATCAGGTACGCTAACTTCCTGGCGTTGCAAGGTAGTTTGCGATTTTAGGCTTGCCTCTTCTGTTTTGGGTATTATTTCTTCTTTTTCCAAGGCTGTGGGGGGAGCGGCTACAGACGATTTTTCCTCTGTTTTCAGCTGTTCTCCAATCAAAGTCAAAATGACATCCCCTTCAGAAACCTTATCACCAACCTTAACCTGCAAGTGGCCAATTTTACCGGCCTGGGGTGAAGGAATCTCCATACTCGCCTTATCCGATTCCAAAGTAATTAGTGGTGTATCTATGCTTATTTCATCCCCTGGTTTAACCATTACTTCAATGACATCAACACCTGTTGCGCCACCAATATCAGGGACCTTAATCTTAATCTCATCTGCCATAGTTATCCTCAGCAAACAGGTAAACTGAAATTTATTTGACCAAATTTAATGTTACGAGAACATCCTTTAAAACTGGGCATCTATTTACCCCGGATAGCCCTTCTATATTAATTCCACCCCACTAAACAGTGTAGAATTGTCGGGGCTATGCCGAGAAGAATTGAGGGGACCCCTAGTGAGTCACTGGATCCTCTTTTTCACTATTAATGCCATACCGTTTCATTGCATCAACAATTGTTGATTTAGGCATTTCTCCCTGCTGCACTAAAGCATCTAAAGCTGCTAAAACAACAAATTTAGCATCCACTTCAAAGAAGTGGCGTAAACGCTCTCGCGTATCACTGCGTCCATATCCATCAGTACCCAGTACTATGTAAGGTGCTGCAATGTAGGGTCTTATCTGATCAGCATATAAGCGCATATAATCTGTCGCAGCAATCACAGGACCTTTACGATCAGCTAATTGCTGGCTGACATAACTCTGCTGTGGTTTAGCATTGGGATGCATGCGATTATGCCGTTCTGCAGACAGGCCATCTCGTCTTAATTCATTGAAGCTTGTGACAGACCAAATATCCGCAGTCACTGCAAAATCATCATGAAGCATTTGTGCTGCTTTGATGACTTCCCGCAGAATAGTACCACTACCCAGCAGTTGCACATGCTTTTTGCTCTTTTTCTCACTCTCCTGTAGCAAATACATGCCTTTGAGAATACCTTCTTCAACACCGGCTGGCATTTCAGGGTGAGTATAATTTTCATTCATTACGGTAATGTAGTAGAACACATTCTCCTGTTTCTCATACATCCGATATAAACCATCACGAATGATGACAGCTAACTCATAAGCATAAGTTGGATCATAAGCCACACAATTGGGAATAGTTGACGCCATAAGATGACTATGACCATCCTGATGTTGCAAACCTTCTCCAGCCAATGTGGTACGTCCAGCGGTTCCTCCCAAAAGAAATCCACGTGCCTGCATATCGCCTGCTGCCCAAGCCAAATCACCAATGCGTTGAAAACCAAACATTGAGTAATAAATATAGAAAGGTATCATCGCCAGTTTGTTGGTACTGTATGATGTTGCGGCAGCGATCCATGAACAGAAGGCTCCTGCTTCATTAATGCCTTCCTCCAGGATCTGACCATCTTTTGCTTCACGGTAGTACATCACCTGTTCATGATCCACAGGAGTATAAAGCTGTCCAACTGGAGAATAAATACCGATTTGACGGAACAAACCCTCCATACCAAAAGTCCGACACTCATCCGGAACAATCGGCACAATACGCGCACTCAATTCTTTATCCTTCAATAAAACCGATAGAATGCGTACAAAAGCCATGGTAGTTGAAATTTCCCGTTCACCCGTACTAGCGGTAATCGCAGAAAAAGCTGATAACACAGGGATTTTTAGCGGTTCAACATCCGTGGTACGAGCAGGTAAATAACCTCCGAGGGCTTCACGCTGTTTGCGTAAATACTTAATTTCCGGACTATCATCGGCAGGACGATAAAAGGGTATTTCAGCAATTTTCTCATCGCTGATAGGAATACTAAAACGATCTCTGAAGGCTCTTAGCTGTTCAATAGTCATTTTCTTTTGCTGATGGGTAATGTTTTGACCTTCACCAGCAGCCCCCATACCATAACCTTTGATGGTTTTAGCCAATATTACTGTCGGGCTTCCCTTATGCTTGACTGCTTGTGCATAGGCGGCAAATACTTTCTGTGGATCATGGCCACCACGGTTTAAACGCCAGATTTCATCATCAGACATATTGGCTACCAGTTTTTTCAGCTCTGGATATTGGCCAAAAAAATGTTCACGAACATAGGCACCATCATTTGCTTTATAGCTTTGATAATCACCATCGACGCATTCTTCCATGCGTTTTTGCATAATACCAGTATCATCCCGTGCAAAAAGTGGATCCCAACGTCCACCCCAGATCACTTTAATAACATTCCAGCCAGCACCACGGAATAAACCTTCCAATTCTTGAATAATTTTGCCATTACCGCGGACAGGGCCATCTAAACGCTGTAAGTTACAATTCACCACAAAAATCAAATTGTCCAGTTTTTCACGGGCCGCAATAGATAAAGCACCAACAGATTCTGGCTCATCCATTTCACCATCACCCAGGAATGCCCAAACTTTACGTCCTTCAGCATGCATCAATCCTCGATTTTCCAGGTATTTTAGAAAACGTGCCTGGTAAATAGCTTGCAATGGACCTAGCCCCATGGATACTGTAGGAAATTGCCAGAAATCCCCCATCAACCACGGATGCGGGTAAGAAGACAAGCCATCAACTTCAACTTCCTGACGGAATTTATCTAATTGTTGTTCTGATAAACGGCCTTCTAAAAAAGCACGGGCATAAATCCCTGGTGAAGAATGCCCCTGTATATAAAGCAAATCCCCGCCTTTCACTTTATCCGGACCTTTGAAAAAATAATTAAATCCAGTTTCATATAAGGTCGAGGAAGAAGCATAAGAAGCAATATGCCCTCCGAGCTCTGCGGCATATTTACCTGCTCGCACAACCATTGCTACTGCATTCCAGCGAATAAGAGCATTAATTCGCTTGCCGATGCCTTCGTCAGGTGGCATCGGCTGTTCTTCATGCGGTTTTATCGTATTACGGTAAGGAGTATTAATAGAGCTTTTCAGCTTCACTCCCTCGGCATTTGCTCTATTCATAAGCTCCTGGAGCAGAAATGCAGCCCGTTCGTTACCATCATTGGCAAATACTGCTTGCAAGGCATCCAGCCATTCACGCGTTTCAATTGGATCTATATCATTACTGTTTTCATATGACATGAATGTGTTCCTCGTCAATCTTTAAGCTTTTTAGCAACAAGCTGGTGTAACCTGTAAACGTTTATGAATTACTCCACCGCAAGCCTGCATGCAAACCTGATAATCTGCCCGGCAGTTACAGGTTGTTTTGCGGCATTGTAGTGGATCACGGAAGGAATTCAACTCAAGAGCAAGCATTTCACCTTTTACATAGCGCTCATGTTGATAACGATAATAACTTTTCGCGGTCTTTTCTTTCGCATAAGCATTACATTGCTGGCAATTATTACGACAGGTCTTGTTACATACTACCGCTCTACTTTCACAATTTTTTTGGCAAGTGGCAAAACTGCATTTTGCCAACCCACACTGTACTTGTGGAGTAAGGGTTTGGTGCATACAAGCAGTCAAAAATAAAAAACAACAACCCCATACAGCCCGAACAATAAAATTTATCATAGTTAGCCATCTCAATTTATGAAAATCATTAGACTTCCTTAAAATTTTACTGCATTGGAGCATTACTTCATCGATACGGTGCTCGAATCCTCATGTACTATGTACACTCCGCTTCTGCGCGCACCGTTCTCCTCTCACTGCAGCAAGTTTAGAAAAAAATCTATATCTTCACGCTGTTACAACCACGCTCCCAAGGTGAAAACGGCAACAAAGACCAAAAAGACAATTAGTGCATGCTCTACCAAACTTTCTGCATATGGAAGCTGTACAGACTCATTTTCACTGTTATGAGCAGCAAGTAATCCCCCCTGGCTTAAGAGAGAATCATTATTTTCCGGCGCAGAAAAAAACATTTGGATATAAAAACGAAATCCGCGCTGAAAATTACCTACTAATAAATAGAGTAGTACAGTAATTCTTGCCGGTATCCAATCAAATAGATTAGTTAGCCATTGAGCCAATTTCGCTGTTTGCTCCTGCCCTTTACACAATGATACCAAACGATAAACAAGAATGGCCAAAGGACCGGCAACAATATACCAAAAAACAACCCCAAACAATTCATTATTGGCTTTAACGAAATAATTTCCCGCTACAGCCTCCTCATCCCCTTCATTTTCCTGCCTTACCGGATAAAAAGGATTCTCAGGGCCTAAACAATAATAAAAAATAGCTAAGTTAAGCAGCAATCCAATAAATCCGTAGAATAGATGACCAAAAATAAAGAGTACCAACCAGCAAATAAAGAGTATAGGCAACAAGATAGCCGCAATAAGCAGTCCTGGATGAGCCATGCCTCCCTCTTTTGGTAACCGTTGACTAAGGGCATTATAATAGGAGGAAAACCAATAAAACCGATTATGTGATAGTGAATGCACTAGAAAACGTTCACTCAGTAAACAAAGGACAATGATCAGTAATTTCATTTTTAATCCTTACGCATTTTATCCGATAGGGCAATTGGTGTTGGGTATTTTAACACTACTAAATAGGACGAAACGATAAATGTCAAAATAGTTGTGGCTTGTATCAAATTCGATGCAACTTCAGAAATCAGCTTTGTGCTTAAGGCAATACTGGCAACTAAAAGAGAAAACTCACTTGCCTGCCCTAATCGCAAACCAACTTCTCTAGCCACTGTTTTTTTCTCTCCTGCTTTAACAAGTAATACATTAAATAAAAGAGGCTTAACCAGCAACATTAAAAACGACAAAATACAGGCTGGTATAACAACCTGAGCAGCAAAACCAAAATTAAACGTTGCACCAATTGAAAAGAAAAACATAACGAGGAAAAAATCACGCAAGGGCTTCAAGCTTTCGGCGATATATAAAGAAATGGGGCTTGACGCCAAAGCAACACCTGCTACAAACGCACCAATATCTTCGGACAGGCCTAATCGTTGCGCCAGAAACGACATACCCAGGCACCAGCCAATGGATAAAAGAAAAACATACTCTTGCGTTCTATCAAAGCGCGCTAACAGTTTCACTAAAACATAACGCTCCACTGCAAACGCAAGTAAAGTTAATGCGGGTAGCGCAACCCCCACCAAAATCAGATCGTCTACAGAGAATCCGGCCCCCTGCTGTGCACCATTAATCAGGATTAATACAATGATTGCAATAACGTCCTGCATAAGGAGTACGCTTATCATGACTTCACCAGTGTGCTGATGATGTAAAATCGTTGTTGGCAACAATTTGAGGCCAATAATGGTACTGGAGAACATCATTGCGGCGCCCAAAATCCATGACTCAGTCACGCTTAATCCAAACCAACGACCAATCAAGTAAGCAATAATAGCAAATAACACTGAACTGATAACGGCAATCCAGGTTATTTTCCTTAGCATATGGACTAGGTTTTGAGGCTGTAGATGTAAGCCCAATAGAAAAAGTAGAAATACGATACCTATATCCCCGACCTGCTGCACGACGCTAACGTCTGAAACAAGTTTGAATCCCCACGGGCCTAAAACCGCACCCAAGAGAATATAAGCAACAAGCAATGACTGCTTGGTATACAGCACCAGTGTCGAAAAAATAGCTGCACCCGCAAAAATCAAAAAGATGGTATAAAAAACTTCACCCGTTTGCATAGACTTATTGCCCCATAAGTAAATAATTCAAACAATTAAGACATAAACCAACCAAAACTCTCAATGTTCGTGGCATATACCATAAAAAATGATAGGTAGGATAACACATATCAAGTCAGACCCAATCAATTTACGCATAACATCTCTGATTTATCGAATAATATCTCATGTGAGAAGCAAAGTGGTTTTAAATTAATCATTAACGCCTCTCAGCCATTTGCCAATCCGACAGGTAGATAATGTTGTCTTCCCTGTTCTTTGTAGTTTTTACTCTTGCATTAATAAAATCCTATCTTATCCCATAGGCTTATATAGCGTTTTGTTTTACAATCATTTCCCTTTGACTCTAAAAACCTATAATTTTTATGCTGGTTACTGCGTACAGAATAGACAATTAGTAGTCAAGCTGGTAAGCTTTTTATTTTGTCCCTAAAAAAATATTACCTAGTATAAATTCCAGTCATTAACAAGCTAATAATATCAGGAGTAATAAAGTCGATGGATTATAGCAGCACACAACCTGCCACGCCGAATCATTCCACCCTAAAATCGCTGATGCCTTGGATTGTTTGGGGTTTAAGCTGTATTTTCTATTTCTATGAATGTTTATTGCAGGTATCTCCTAGCGTGATGAGTTCAGAGCTCATGCGGGATTTTGCAGTGACCAGTCAGACTTTAGGTATCTTATCGGGGGTGTATTTTTACTCCTACGCCGCGATGCAGCTGCCAGGCGGTGTTTTAATGGATTATTTTGGCCCCCAGCGATTACTCACTATCGCAACAACAATTTGTGCAATCAGTACAATTGCCTTCGGTTTGACCGATAACTTTTTTATGGCTTGTATCGCACGCTTGATGATAGGTTTTGGTTCTGCTTTTGCTGCAGTGGGTTCAATGA
Source organism: Legionella sp. ST3F1 (assembly GCF_048553315.1). Lineage (NCBI taxonomy): Bacteria > Pseudomonadati > Pseudomonadota > Gammaproteobacteria > Legionellales > Legionellaceae > Legionella > Legionella sp. ST3F1. The sequence continues at coordinate 54,773 of NZ_JBLZIO010000008.1, forward strand.
AGTTGGCCGCCAACTGGTTTCCCCCACAACGGTTTGCCCTTTTGACTGGAATGATGGTAACCATTGGTATGTTGGGCGCTATAGGTGGGGAAGCACCTCTCGCTTTATTAATCGACACTTATGGTTGGCGCCAAAGTATGATTATTATGGGTGTAGTGGGTCTTTTTCTCGCCATGCTAATCCTTCTGATTGCCAAAGATTCACCCCACAAATTGCCTCAGCCAACAACGCATCATGACACTGAAGAAGAACATTTGTGGCCAAGCTTGTTGACAATCGTGAAAAATCGCCAATTATGGTTAGTTGCAGCCTATGGCGGTCTGATGTACATGGCCACACCAGTATTTTGTGGATTGTGGGGCGTACCCTTTTTAATGTTTAAGCTAAATCTTGCCAAAGCAACTGCTGCCAACTATATTTCTTTAGTATTTATTGGTTGGGCTATAGCAAGTCCACTATGGGGCATTTATTCCAACCGTATTGGCTTACGTAAACCGCCTATGTACATTGGCAGTATTGGTGCCTTGGCAACCAGTTTGTTTTTTATCTATGCTCCTGTGCAAGCAGGTTGGCCCGTACAACTATCGCTTTTCCTCTTTGGTGTTTTCTCAGCAGGCTTTTTACCCGCCTTTGCTGTGGCAAAAGAGCTATGTAGCAAACGTTATGTCGCTACAGGCCTCAGTTTCATGAACATGATGAATATGGTTGGTATTGCACTAGCTCAACCTATTATTGGCTTTATTCTTGACCAGTTGTGGCAAGGTAAAATTGTTGATAAGGTTCGCGTTTACCCCCTGGAGGCTTATCATATCGCGCTGGCCTTGTTACCGCTTGGCATTTTGGTTTCTTTAGTCATTTTACCACGCATTAAAGAAACGCACTGTCAAAGTGTCCAGGGATAAGATTTGTATTGTTTTAAAGTAGAGCATTATGGCAAAAAAACTTTTTATTAAAACAAATGGCTGCCAGATGAATGAATACGATTCATCTAAAATGGCTGAGGTTTTGCTGCAATCACATGGCTTGGAGAAAACTGAGTCGGTTGAAGAAGCTGATGTTATTCTCTTAAATACTTGTTCCATTCGTGAAAAGGCACAAGAGAAGGTATTTTCTCAATTAGGCCAATGGCGTGAATTTAAACAGAAAAATCCCCATGTAGTGATTGGTGTTGGCGGTTGTGTTGCCAGCCAGGAAGGTGCAGATATTATCAAGCGCGCCCCTTATGTGGATTTGGTTTTTGGACCACAAACGCTTCATCGCCTGCCGACTTTACTTAATGAACGTTTAAGCAGCAAAAAACCGGTGGTCGATATTAGTTTTCCGGAAATTGAAAAATTTGACCATTTGCCTGCCCCGCGCGCCGAAGGACCTGTTGCCTTTGTGTCAATTATGGAGGGCTGCAGCAAATACTGTAGCTATTGCGTAGTTCCTTATACTCGAGGGGAAGAAATTAGCCGTCCTTTTGATGATGTTTTGGCCGAATGCTACCATTTGGCAACTCAAGGTGTACGCGAGATTAATCTTTTAGGACAAAATGTTAATGATTATCGCGGCCCCATGAATAACGGTGAAATTGCTGATTTAGCCCTGTTGATCCATTATCTGGCAGCTATTGATGGCATAGGCCGTATCCGCTTTACAACGTCTCATCCTTTGGCGTTTTCCGATAATTTGATTAATGCCTACGCTGAAGTTCCGGAACTGGCTAACCATCTCCATTTACCGATACAAAGCGGCTCAGATAAGATTTTGTCAATGATGAAGCGCGGCTATACAGCAATGGAATTCAAATCAAAGATCCGTAAATTGCGCAAAATCAGACCGGATATTCGTCTATCGACTGACATCATTGTTGGGTTCCCCGGCGAAACAGACAAAGATTTTCAGGATACGATGGATCTGGTTCATGAAATTGGTTTTGATACTTCATTTAGCTTTATCTTTAGTCCACGCCCAGGAACACCAGCCGCTAATTTAGCGGATGAAACACCTATGGAAGTGAAAAAGCAGCGTTTACAAATCCTGCAAAACCGTCTTCTCATGCAGGCATCACGTTATAGCCAAGCGCTGGTAGGCAATACACAGCGCATTTTAGTTACTGGTACTTCCAAGAAAGATTCACAGCAATTGGCAGGCCGAACTGAGTGCAATCGTGTTGTAAACTTTGATGGTCCTCACGAATTGATAGGCCAATTTGCCAATGTTCACATTAGTGAGGCATTGCCTAATTCACTTCGTGGCAGACTGGTGCAAGGCGAGTAAATCGTTAACTATTATGCCTGATTCGATTAGTGAACAGCTTATTATCCCGCGTGAATACCACGGGCAACGCCTTGATGTGGTACTCGCGCAGCTTTTTCCCACTTATTCACGCTCCCAGCTAAGCACCTGGCTTAAAGAAGGGGCTATCACCTTGAATCAACGTCAGTGCAAACCTAAAGACAAAGTATTGGGTGGCGAACAAATTAATCTGTCGATTGCTTTTGAAACCCAGACAAGCAGTGACATCTATCAGCCAGAAGCTATTCCACTAGCTATTATTTATGAAGATGAGCAATTATTGGTAATCAATAAACCGGCCGGATTAGTCGTCCATCCGGGAGCAGGTAACCGCGAACATACCCTGGTGAATGCTCTCTTATATCATGCCCCTGCTCTACAGCATTTATCCAGGGCAGGTATAGTTCATCGACTGGATAAAGATACAACAGGATTATTAGTGGTAGCTAAAACACTGACAGCACATACCCATCTCGTCCGGCAAATGCAAGCACGTGAAATCCAACGCCGTTATATCACCCTCGTACAAGGCCATTTAATTTCGGGCGGTGAAATTGCTACCTTTTACGGCCGCCATCCCAGAAATCGTTTAAAGATGGCGGTCTGTGCACAAGGTAGAGAAGCGATTACACTTTACTCGATCCGCAAACATTATCAGGATTTTACTTTACTCGATGTCCAGTTAATGACGGGGCGTACCCATCAAATCCGCGTTCATATGGCTCATCTTAATCACCCCGTTGTAGGTGATCAACTTTATGGCGGCAGGATGCGTTTCCCCGCACAAGCATCAGCAGAGTTAAGACAACTTTTATGTCAGTTTCAACGGCAAGCCTTACATGCCTCCTTGTTGTCATTTTTTCACCCCGAGAGTGAGGAACAATTGACATTTGAAGCGCCTTTACCTGATGATTTTCAAACACTTCTCAATTTTTTGGATGATTATTTTGGCTAATCTTTATGCTAATTGGCCGGCACCGGCGAATGTATCGGCCCTCACTACAATGCGAACGCCAGGATTCAGCAAACCACCCTTTGATGCGAATAACCTGGGTTTTCACGTCGGAGATGACAAACAGGTTGTTGCTTCTAATCGACAAGCACTAAAAGCACATTTGGAGTTACCCAACGAACCGGAATGGCTAGAACAGGTCCATAGCAATCTTTGCGTGTTAGTTGAAGAAGAAGAAAATCGTACTGCAGATGCAGCCATTACCCGTAGTCCTCACCATACACTGGCAATCATGACTGCCGACTGCCTGCCTATTCTCCTCTGTAATCAAGAGGGGACGGAAATTGCAGCTATCCACGCAGGCTGGCGAGGTTTAGTCAATGGCATCGTTGAAAATACCATTACTAAAATGCTTAGTGAACCAACTCAGTTACTGGCCTGGATTGGACCTGGCATCTGCCAGTCTTGTTATGAAGTCGGCGATGAAGTTTTACAGGCTTACCAAGATCGCTATCCGTTTGCGACAAACTCGTTTCTTCCGAATGAAAAGAAAAAATGGCAGGTCAATTTGCCCCATTTGGCGGAGCAGATCCTGTATAATATGGGTGTATTTGCTGTTTATCAGTCAAAAAAATGCACATTTGAGCAAAAAAATGAGTTCTATTCCTATCGCCGGGAGCAACAAACGGGTAGAATGGCTACACTCATTTGGTTTAACGCAACACATCAGGATAAATAGAATATGAGTAATAAAATTCGTATGCTAGTAAAAGCCCTGCTTTTATCTATGCTTGCTTTTACCGCATCGGCTGAAGAAGCTAAAACAATGGCGAGCCTTGCCCCCGTATTGAAAAATGCAATGCCGGCTATTGTCAACGTTGCTGTACAAGGCGTTATTCAAATTAATCCCGCAGCGTCTGACGAAGAAGGTGGCGATGAGCCTCAGGACAGGCAGCTAGTCCCGGAAAAACCCCGCAAATTCCAGAGCATTGGCTCAGGTGTTGTTGTTGACCCTAAACACGGTGTCATTATTACCAATGATCACGTCATTCGAAATGCTACATTAATTACGGTTACCTTACATGACGGCCGACGTTTAAAAGCGAAATTGATTGGTGGTGACAGTGACACAGATATTGCGGTTTTAAAAGTCGAAGCCAAAAACCTCAAAAGTTTGCCAATCGGTGATTCAGACAAAGCAGAAGTGGGAGATTTTGTTGTCGCTATCGGTAATCCTTTTGGTTTGAACAGCTTTGGCAATAGTCAAACAGCGACCTTTGGTATTATCAGTGCCACCAAGCGTAGTGATCTGAACATTGAAGGGGTAGAAAACTTTATTCAGACTGATGCAGCGATTAACCCTGGAAACTCTGGAGGTGCATTAGTCAATGCTAAAGGCGAGTTAATTGGTATTAATACCGCCATTATTTCTCCTTATGGCGGCAATGTGGGTATTGGTTTTGCTATTCCTATCAATATGGCAAAAGATGTCGCTCAACAATTAATTCGATATGGTTCAATTCACCGTGGACTGATGGGTATTTTCGTACAACATCTTACTCCTGAACTGGCTCAGGCAATGGGTTACCCAGAAGACTTCCAGGGTGCCATTGTTTCACAGGTTAATGAAAACTCACCTGCTGAAAAGGCAGGTTTAAAACCTGGTGATATCATTATCAAAATTAATGATACGAATATAACCCAGGCTACTCAGGTAAAAACGACTATTGGACTGCTACGTGTCGGCAGTGAAGCCAGAATAACGGTAAAACGCGACGGTAAGGAAATGACTTTAAGCGCCGTTGTCACCGACATTAAAAAGCACGAACAAAAGTTACAAGCTAGTAATCCATTTCTTTATGGCCTCGCTCTTAAGAATTTTGAACAAGATTCTCCTTTGCACGGGCATGTAACGGGCATACAAGTGGTTGGAGCTTCTGAAAATAGTGCCGGATGGCGAGCAGGGTTAAGACCAGGCGACATCATCATTGCCGCCAATAAACAGCCAACTACCAATGTTAGGTCGTTACAAACGATAGCCCAGCAAAAGAAACAACAACTGCTTGTTCAAGTATTACGCGGCCCAGGCGCGCTCTACGTCTTGATCATTTAGCCTTTCTAACCGAAGGTTGGGTGCAAACTCAACCTTCAAACCCTTCTCCTTAACCTCTCTCACTTTCGTGCAGAATAACTCAATTTCCCTGTAATCCAGTTTGAGCCATAATAGCGGCTGTATAGGACTCTCTCGTCAGCTATAGTATAGTTGCGTCATCTTACCTTATCGCCTGAATGCCTTCACCAGCAAGCCATATTTGCAGTGGGTAGGTCGAAAATACAGGCCTATCTTTTGCTGATAGTCAGCGTTGACTGATAATCAAAGTGATTGTCCTAGCAAAGCACAAGCTCTGAATTTTCAATTAATGCATGAACTCTTGCTGATTATAGCTTGATAGGCCAAACCGAGATCATTGATGAAAAGGTGCTCTCTAGCCTTTAACTCAAGGAAATAACCTCCCTTCTTAATCTCTTTTGCGAATCTTGTGATAAACTCAAAAGTATGATGGCAACAGGATGAGCCTGATGAAAGCAATTCGCTACCTGACTGTGCTGATTGTCTTGCTGAGTATGCCCCTATATGGGACTCCATTAAAAATTGCAGTTTCAGTTTATGATCCGCCCTTTGTCCTTCAGGAAGCCCAGGGACATTTCCATGGTTTTGATATCGCGATGATGCAATATGTTTGCAAGGAGTTAAAGCGCCCTTGCCAGTTTGTGCCTATTCTGGACAGACACTTGCTAGACGCCGTAGAACATGGTGAGGCCAATGTGGCAGCCAGCTCCATTCTTATTTCGGTTTCTCGCGCTAATCAGGTCAATTTTTCATCACCCTATCTGGCCAGTAAAGTGCGTTTTGTCTCGCTAAGAAAAGTTGGGCAACAATCAAGTGAAATAGCGACCTTCTCCAAGAAAAAAATTGGTATGGCTGACAAGGCATTAGCAGAACAGATTGAGCAGCTTGGAACATTGAATGCAAAAATAATTTTGTTTAAGCAACATGACACGCTGGTTCAGGCACTGCTGCGAAAAAAAATAGACTTCGCCTTGATGCCTCATCATATTGCGGAACACTGGCATCTTCACTCAGCGGGATTAATCCAATTTGTTGGTGAGCCCTTGTATTTAGGTTTGGGGGTTGCTGTTGCCGTTAATCGGAAAGATATTAAATTACTGAGTGATATCAATATCGCGTTGTTCCACTATCAGGCCAGCAATGAGTTTAAAAAAGATTTCGAAACTTATTTACTGACCTATTAAGACAACCTTCCCCAATCAAAGTTGATAGCATTAGAGCTGGTTAATTCTAGAATCACCAGCTCATTCTATAGTTATGCTGCGGGAGAAGCTGGAGTATTTTGCTCCTCATCTTCTTGTTTTCGATGTTCTCGTAAATGCTCTTTAAGGATGGATTGGGTATCCTTTAAAGTAGTTAGTTTTTGAGCCTCCACGTTTGTTGAGTTTTCCTCAGCACCAACGACCTTCTTACTCCCCACCAAATCATGGGTTTCCACAGCGTCAACAAATTCCTCATCCTCATCGTCCTCGAATGAGAAAAATTCGTCCTGATCCTCCTCGTCAAACTCCTCTACAACAGCCACGGTGGGCGTTTCTTTAATTCGAGTAATTTCTTGTTCAACGGTTGTTAACAGTGCCCGAGCCCTAATTTCTTCTTTTTGTGCATTCTCTAACGCTGCTTTAGCTTTATCAAAAGCGAGCAGCGTAAGCTCTCCTATTTCGACGCCAGACTGTTCGACTGCTTTAACTGCTTGAGATACTTGCTCATAGTGCTCAGCTGCGGCTCTCGTGGCTTCTTCCATCCCCCTGATTTTTTTAGTCAAGGTCTCGGCAATATCTTCCAAGGCAAAGTCTATCTCATCGTCTTTATATTCACCCGTCTTCAGCCCATTCATAAATCCTGTAAATCTTTCCCGCAAACTCTCTACGTATTTTACAGCGCCTGATACTTTTTCCAGATGTTCCTGCATTTTTGCAGTATGTACAGAGATAGCCTCAATATCCTTTTGAGCTCTTACTGTTTGTAAAGTTGCTAAAAATTCTCGTGCATCGCGTTCTAATGCCTGAGCCTCCTGCAAGGCTTCCTTGACTGCTTCGCTCTCCTCTTGCATTTCAGGATTCGTTTTAGCCAATTCACTGACAGTTTGATCGAGCGCTACCAATTTGCGCGTGGCTGCACCCAGGTAATTCTCCACCTCATCGCCCACTTCTTCAATCATGAGATCCAAGGCTTCATAGTCTATTTTACGCATCTCATCGAATTTCTTTTGCTCGCGCCCTATTCTCTCAACAGAACTGTTTGCTTTTTCAAGTTGAGTTTCTGCTTTTTGGACATAACCAATCTCTGCTAAGACTTCATCGATGCCTTTTAGCACGCCTCGAGCAGTCTTTTCTACTTTTTGAGCCTTCTTCAAGGCCTCCTCAGCTTTAGCAAGAGCGGCCTCAGTAGCCTTCTGTGGTTGGACACCAGACTCTTCCTTTTTGATTGCTTGAAAGGCTTCTTGATAAGCTTGTGCTGCCAGGCGCGTGGCGTTTTCCATCACAGCAAGCGCCTCACGCAAACTATCAGCACTATCCTGTATGTCCTCATAGTCTAAGCCATTAATAAACTCTTCTCTGTCATCACTCTCTTCCAGATCTTCAAGGATCTCTGCAAGAAGTCTCTGCTCACCCCATGTTCCTCGCTCACCCAATGCTTCTTTTGAAGCTTGTGCGGCTTGTTCCAAGTGTTCATGGACTTTTGCAGTATGACCCACAACAGTCTCGTGAGTAATTCGAGCTAGTTCTGTCTCTATAGTCTTTAAAAATTGTTGAGACTCAGTGACTACTTCTTTTGCAGATTCCCACGCTTTCTTGGCTTGATTGCTGGCTGTCAGCGTAGGCCCTGTAATTGCAGTCAGAGTAGAAAGATGCCCCACCTCGCCAGCTTTGCCAGCTTCTTCGTATGAGCTTCGATATTGCTCTTCCACTACTTCTGCACCGGCAGTCAACTCGCGAATTGTTTGACGCACTCTGACAGCCATTTCTTTCAATTCTTTCTTATTATTTTTCAACAGATCATCCGTAGAAAACTTTTCCCGCTCTACCTGGATACCCGTCGCAACTTGTTTTACTACTTCTAGTTGTCTATTGGCTTCTTTCGCATAATTTTTGGCTTTTACTTCATGCTCACTTTTCTCAGGTTGCATTCTAACCTCTGCCCTATGAATGAGCTCTACATCTTCCATTGCCTTATTGATCTTGCCAAATGCAGCCTTGTAACCCTCCAACTCATCATTAACAGGATTCACCGTTCCTTTCCATCTGACATCACCATCAGAGGATGTTGCGAGCGCTTGTTGGGCAGTTTCCAATTGTGCTTTAATTTGCTCACCCATTTCCTTTATTTTATTGGCTCGCGCTTGCATTTCCTCATAAGCTTTGACATCTGCGTCATAAGAGGATTGTCTCGTGTAGTCTTTGGGATTAGGCTTAGTAGCACTAAACCCAACTTTTTCCTTAGCTGCAATTTGATCCTTAACCAATTGATGAAAGGTGTCTAAGTCTGTCTTTAATGTAGACAGAAGTTCCATTTCGTCCACCACGGTTTCTACCTTTGGATGTTTTCGAACCAAATCACGCGCTTCTGCCACAGTATCGACAATCGGTTTAACGCCAGAAGTAAAGATACCGGATACTTTGTTATAGATAGTATCTGTAACGACTGCTTTTACTAAGCCAATGCCGAAACACTTCAGATAATTCAAACCTGTTAAAAGTGTTTTTTGGAAAGGTGAAATATCTGTTCTTGCTTTAATAGCCTCAAATTCATTATCACGAGCCCTGACTTCCCGGACTGTGTTGAAAGCTACTTTTGCGACTACAATAGCCCCAAGGATTGCTGCGCCAATGGGTGAACCAAGGCCTACAGCAGTCAACGCACCCAGGCCAACACCTCCTGCAGTAATAGCAACACCCACAAAGGCCCAAAAAATGATTGGCGTTGCCAGATTACCAATCGTTTTAAGTATCCTCATTGAAGGGCCAACTTTAACCGATTTATCCAGTTCAGCTGCTATGGCAGTTCTTCCAGCAAGCTTGGGCTCGTTTTCTCGGCTTTCCGGTATTAATCGCTCTTTCCTGTCCTTGATATTGAGCTCAATTAATTGTGAGGTTGCAGTCAATTCCTTGCTTAATTCCTCAAACTTGGCTTTCGCAAGCACCTTGGTTGCATCCTGAAGTTCTGCAGCGCGTGCTTTTGTGCGCGGTTGCTCAGGAGTAGAAGGGTTAATAGCATCTGCTTCTTCTAACTTTTCTAGCACAGAGCCTAGCGTAGACATTGCCTTTTGTTGTAATTGTCTTGCTTGCTCTTCCGTTACTTCTTTTGAAGCATTCATTTGCATCATCATGAGTCGGTTATAAACACACATGCCGACCAGAGCAGTTTCGTCAGGGGAGTTAAAATCAACATTCTGCATTAAAAATTCCAACTCTCTTTCCAATTCCGCTTCTTGTGAAGTAGGTGGCATTTGTGCTTTTAACGTGTTATCAACACGCTCAAACTCGTCGCTTATTTTCTTAAGAAAGTCTTCGTGCTCTGACTCAGGTTTACCTTTCAGTGATTCACTGAATAAATATTTAGCACATTGAGTTCTATCCAATGCAGGGTTATTCTTTTTGATAGCCCGATATTGCAAGTAAAACCCTGAAAATGCCTCACGCTCGTTTGCTTTAAGCGTTGACCGCTTAGAGGGATCTTTAGAGATGTAGTCAAAGGCTTTTTGTTCCAGAATTTTTTGCACTTCGATATTTAAATAGGGACAGAGAACGTTTTTCAGCTTCTCAGCGGCCACACCTGTTAAATAATTCTTTGCAGAATCGACTACTCCACCAACTGTGGAAAAAACAGATTGTAACGCTTTAGGGAAAAGTTTCTCTTGTACCTCTGGGCGAGCTAACACCCCTATCGCAACATCCGCAATAAGAGCCTGGGGCATAACATAAGCCAGTGGCATACTTAATGCGTAGTATTGAGCCATACCTGGAATAAAACCAGTTACCGTATTTAAAGCGCCTCCAATTCCCCTTTTTACGGTTTCTTCATTAGCCAATTGATTGCTTGTTAAAGGATTGCTCAATTGCGTCATTAATTCTGGCGGAGGTGGTGTATCTTTAAACGTTTTCTCGTATTTAACCTTCGCTTGCACAATGCCATCTAGATGCTCATTCTTACTCATTGCGTAAGCCAGGATTTTTTCAGGCATAGAAGCGGATAGCATGCCACTTTTTGGCAAGACTGTTTCCCACGCAAGGGATATCAATTGTTTCGATAAGGCCTGGGCACTGAGCACATCGGACATATCAATTTCACCACCCGCTAATTTCCTTATTTCCTCTGCCAGATCATCATCCTTTTTAATATCTGTCATGAGCTTGGTGACCGCTTTATTTAAGGCCTCTAGATAGTTGATTTTTGCATCACATAAGCTTTTGAGGGGATCATTCGGACTCAAATCCCGCAGACCTCTACAGGCAGCTAACTGTTTTTCCAGGCTCTGAGAAATATTCCCGAAAATAGGGTGGACAGATTCCAATGTAGCCTGATAGCTTTGGCGTGCTTCCTCTTTAGGCGTAAAGGCCTTAGGCGGCTTGGGAGCTTCTGGGGGAGGGAAAGAATCCGCTAGCTCCGCTATCCATAGAAGATTAAGGCTTCTATCGTTTTCATCTTTATATTTTTCTAACTCCACCACATCAGCAGAATTTAAAAGTTGCCCACCCTTTAGCTTGCTATAAATGTCTCTTAATTTTACATGGCTTGGGATTTCATAAAAGGCTTTCTTAGCCTGCTCATCTAACCCTTTTGACTGGTCATACAGCTTATCAAGCTCTTTTTCAAGTTTCGGCATTAGTTGTTTTTGCTGGTTATGCAATGCAGCCCTATCCAGTGCAGGACGTACATAGAATTTTTGGAAAGCTTGCACTTTAGGATCGTCTGATTTAACGGCCATCGCCGCTGCTAATTCATTAAAATTAGCCATGCTCTTTTCAGAACGCTTAATCTCAGTCTCCAATTTTTTTACTCTTTGGATCATATAATTTGCTTTATCGCCTTTTTCACTGTCTTTGGCACCGGCAAATGACTTGAGTTGCGTATCTAATCGTGTATTTAACGTTTCTGGATTAATCCCATCTTTAAAAGCCACATAGCTCTCATAGCTCGATTTAACCTGAACCTCTGGCCTTGCCATATAAGCATCAAAGAACTCTTTTTCCAATGCCGGGCAACCACTGGCTTTTACTAACGCGTGAATATTAAAGAAATCTTCCGCAACACCAGGACTGGTACTTGGCTGTATACGAGCCCAAAACTCACCCTCATCGCTAAATTTTTCCTTCACAGGCGCAGAGACCAGGGAAGTCAGTCCACCCCAAAGTCTACTCACCATAGAAGTGTGAGTTTGTTTAGCGACATAGGGAGTATAATGAGATGGCAGTAGATATAATGCCCAGGAAGCCACTTTTCCAGCTGTAGGACCCACTGCGCGATAGAGTGAAGCAGTTGCATCCAGCATCGCATCAGCGGTGTTTCTAACTGACTCGGACGAGTTATTTTTAATAAGCGACCCTAAACCGGTGGTCAACCCGCCTACTACCTCGCCAGTAACGGATACTATGGCACTGCCTACAGCGACAGCATCGCCTGCATATTTTACATAATCAACAAATCCTGGTAGACGATCTCTGATTTCCTTGGGAATAGTTCCTATTGCAACACCAGCCTCTTCAACTCCATTTAGAAATTGTACCCAATCGTTGCCATCCCAGGTCGAAAATTGTCCTAAGGCAGCGCCCGCATTACCTGCTGCCTGGGTGAGTTCCTGCATAGGTTTGTATAACGAATTGACACAAAGAGTAGTTAAAGAAGGAAATTCAACACCCATTGCACTGAACAATGCTTTACGTGCACTGGACTGTTCTATACGTGCCTTTTCCCGAGCTTCTCGTGCCATCGTCTGTTCTGGAGTTTCGTCTTTTACGGCTTCCTCTGCTTTTTCCAGGAAAAATTCCGTTTTTTGTTTTTCTAATTTTTTACCTTGATCCAAAATACCATTAACTACAGGCAACAAATCCTGGATACTTTCCAGAGTAACTGAATCGACTGGCAAATCAGGGATAGTCATTTTTGCTATTATTTTGACTGTTTGAACCAGCTTTTCTGCGGTCCAGCTACCTTCCTGGCTTTTTTGTACAGTATCTAATAAGGCACTAATAACTTGTGCGTTTTGTCGTGGGGTATAATTTCTACCGCTGTTTTGTTGCAGTGCACCAACCAATTTCTCAGCAGCAAACGGAAGATGAGCAACCGCATCAAGATAAGAAATGTGGTCATCTAATAAACTTTGATAGCCTACCAATTCGGCATTTTTAGGATCGTCTTCTAGTTTTCCGAGTATTGAATCATGCAACACCGCAGCAGCGGTTCTTTCCTTGTATAAGGCAGGAAAAAAATAGTCATTAACAAGACGTTCTGCCGTAGAACGTTTATCCTTGGGAATAGCTCGCTGTTGCTCAATGCCAGACACAACACGCGACACAACCGTTGCAATTCTCTCATCGATTGCTTTTAACTTCTCTGCCCTGACTTCGTCTTCGACTTCGGTCTCATCGCCATCAAAGCCTATTTTAATGGCATCCTCTAACAACTTATCCAATTCCTTGGCATTCATGAAGGTATCGCGATTAACAGCAATCACTATTTCTGTAGTCGCCTTATCATCACTCCCCAATCTGCTGTAACATAATTGTCCGATATACTGTTTGAGACTTTCAATATCTGTTATTGGATCTGCCATAGCTAAATACCAAAGTGTTTATTTATAGTTCAATTATAGAATAATTATCCTTATGGTTTGATTAACAGATGGGCATAGAGAGAAAAAAATTAGAAATAATCCCAGTAATTGATTAAAAACAAGCAATTAAGTAAAATAAAAAAACAGATTAAGCATTCAATGAATCACCAAACTTAGTGAATTTAAGTGGATTACAGCAGAAATTTATTGTCTAATCCGCTATCCAGGCAAACGATAATGGTCCGGTCTAAAAAGAAAAATATTTATATTTGATATTTTTTTGAAATAGAGTTATCGAGGGAGTACCGTAATACTCGATGCCTGCAGGGGGATTGTTTAGCAGTTACGGCCTACAAGGTTAACCTTGTTTAAAGAGTTGCATGGGATTGTCAGGTGTCAAACAAGCGCGCAACATATCCGCCATACCATCCAATTTCTGTTTAGCTACCTGATTAGACGCTGTGGGTCTCGCCTCGCTCATGGTATTTGTCGTGTTCAGCAAAGTTTCCAAAGGCGCAACAACAGTTTCCTGCACGACCGCCTGGTTCTTTTTTCCTAACAGAGCTGTAATAGTTTGGTAGTTACTCATTATCTATATCTATAAAGATCTATTTGAGATAAGACCTAACTTTAACAACTATTTATTAACATAATATTAAGAAAACAAAATATAACACTACAAATTTGTAATGTCCCTCTCAAAAAAAAGAAAATCTGTTCAGACTATCAAGGAATATTATTGGCTTAAAAGCCCGATTATGTAACTATAATCGTTGGTTATTTTTATTTATATTATTAAATATCAAGTAGTTAGAATCGACTTTTTGCAAGGACATCAATTTTTGGCCAAAGGATATCAAATGAAGATAAAGCATTTAATACAAAAAATGCTTATGGGGATATACGTTATCCTCATTACTACTCTAGCTTACGCAGGAAAACCCTTATGGACGTTCATACCCTTAACAGATACCACAGTAATTTTACCACTTACTGGCGCAGGAACTGTCAAATACAAAGTCACGAATCAATCCCAAAAATCACATACACTCGTGATGACAACAATTCCTGGTATTGTTCAGGCTACCACAGCAGGTAATTGCTCTAATCCATTTGTTTTAGGCTATCAAGAATCCTGTATCCTAACGTTAACTATCGATGGCGGCGCCTTGAGTGGGAATGTTAAACATGGCCCTATAGTGTGCGAACAATTTAGTTCATCTCTATGTTATCAGCCAAGTGAGCATGAAAGCCTGAATATTATCAGAGAAACTACTGTATATTCGACAATAGGTGGCTCTGTTTTCGGTCTTCTAGGCACTTTGGTCTTACAAAATAATGGTGGTGATGTATTGACCATGAATGCGGATGGACCTTTTACTTTTCCAATAGTTTACCCCCAGGAAGCCCTTATTTAGTTACAGTTCAAACTCAGCCGGCCACTCAAACTTGCACAGTAAGTAATGGTAGCGGTATCACTAACAAGACAGATGTGACCAACATAACAGTCAACTGTTCCACTAATACACATACAGTAGGAGGAACTTTATCAGGCTTATCAGGCACGGTTGTGCTTCAAAATAATGGTACAGATAATTTGCCTGTTAATAATAGTGGTTCATTTACCTTTTCAACTCCAGTGGCGCAAGGGGCTGGTTATAACGTCACTGTATTAGCCCAACCAGCCACGCAAACCTGCACGGTAACAAATGGCAGTGGTTCGGTGGGAACGACTGACATCGCCAGTGTGCAAGTCAATTGTGCTGACAATGCTTTTAATGTGGGAGGTACTGTATCCGGCTTATCGGGTACAGTTGTGCTACAAAATAACGGGACAGATGATTTGTTTATTAATAACAATGGCTCGTATACCTTTTCCACACAAGTGGCACAAGGGGCTGGCTATAACGTCAGCATATTAACTCAACCCGTTACGCAAACCTGTACGATAACAAATGGCAGCGGAACAATGGGGGGAATGGATGTAACCAATGTTGATGTTAACTGTATTAATAATACCATTTTATCTACCAGCATTACGGACCTGGCACTCTCTGTAAATAACACCGTACTCAACGCGGCTTTAACCGGTACAGCACGCGTGATTACTCTAAGGAACACAGGGAGCTTTGCAGCAGTGAATCTGAATATTACTCCGCCTACCTGGCCTACAGGTACAACAAGCATAACGACCTGCGGCAATACTCTGACAGCAGGAAACGATTGTACTATTACTATTACTCCCGGTAGCACAGCCACCTCTAATGGTACAAATCCATGTTCTAATGGTACGGCACCGATAGCGGGAGAAATCCAGATAACTGCGAATAATGCAAATAGCATTTCAACGAACGTGGTGGTATTGAGTTATGGTTGTATCTATCAAGGAGGCTACTTGTTCTCTGTAAATGACAGCACCCCAAATACGAGTAGTATTAAAGGTAAAGTTGCAGCCACTTCAGACGAGGCAACTTTACAATGGGCAACTGTATCCAATGACACTGGTGCCGATAGCAATTCAAATGGCTTGGCGAACACAACCGTGCTGGAGACACCCGCAGGGCAATATCCAGCCGCGCAGGCTTGTTCAAACAAAACAACCCAAGGTTACTCCGATTGGTATCTGCCAGCTATTTGTGAAATGGGCTATGATGGCTCAAGTGACGGTAGTGGTTGCGGTTCTGGAGGGGCCCCCCTATTACAAAATCTGTATTCCAATCTAAAAACAAACGGCAATATAGGAGGGTTTGGTACAGCTATCTATTGGAGTTCTACTGAGGCGTCTGCAAGCCCACTCATCGTTGCGTGGCTTCAACTCTTCATTAATGGCAGCCAAACCTTCACCAATAAAACTGGCAATTTCCGGATCAGGTGTGTTCGTAGTTTTTAGTCATAAAGACTATAAAAATAGGGTTTTCCCGTGAAAGCGGGAAACTATTCTTTAAACTCGGACTTACTTTGCAAGATAACTCCTCACCTTCACGGGAAAGTCATCATTTGCGGACAAAAAGGTTAAAGAATTATTATTTGTACAAACTATATCAGAATCACTTAAAGCCACTAGCTTCCTGTCTGCACAGGTGGCGAATAAAGCTGACGCTCCTTCACGTAACAGGGTAACTACGCTTCATTAAAACTACCGAATAAAAATTATTATTTTTTGTCTTGACATAAAGCACGTTAAACGACAAAATCACGGCCTCTTGTGGCTATGTAGCTCAGCCGGTTAGAGCGCGGCACTCATAATGCTGAGGTCGGTGGTTCGAGTCCACCCATAGCCACCATTTAAATTCCAAAATCAATAAACCTTCTGAAGCGCTTCCGTCTCTAGTACTTGAAGAGGTGCTGTCTCTACCACCCGTGTTTTGCCATGTTTTTCATAGTCCAATCTACCTATTCCTTAAAAATCACAGTTTTTGTTAAATACAAAATGACTATCACTAGAGCATTTTAAATAATTTTTTACAAACAATTTTTTGGAAGTACTCTTCCTTACGGAAAGGTCATTAAAGAAAGATAATTTTCAAGGACAAGCCCTTAGATATTAGCCTGTATTTACTCCGCAGAATTGCGGAAAACGCTATTGTATCTTTCTAAATTTAGTTATGATGAGAATACTAATTATTCTATGGTTGTTTGATGCGAAAATTTGCGTTTTACGTGGTGGTTTTATGCTATTTAACCCTTGCTCATGCCGCTGACGTCAATATTAGAAAAGTTACCTATGAAGGCAACCCGGCCTATATGCTTGATGTGGGCGCTTTCACGCATGAAAATAACGCGCTTCAGCTCAAATTTAAACTTGCATCCTTAACGAAGCAGCCCGTTACAATTGATTTATCACCTGACAAAAAATTGTACTTTGTCAAAGTTGGCCCACTCACCGATTATGATCTTGTACAAACTATTCAAAAGCAAATACTCGCAGAGACACCCCTGCCAACAATTAACAGCCTTCCTCAACAACAACCCCTATTGCCCGCAGCAACGCCAGTCGCTGCTAAAAAAAGCGAAGCGGCCGAAATTGAAGAAACTGAACCGGAAGAAAAACCTCAATCGGCGCTTAATACAAAGCAAAAACTATGGAATCTGCGAAACGCAGATATTCGTGCTGTCATTGCTGAAGTATCACGGGTTACAGGTAAGAATTTTGTGATTGATCCTCGCGTGCAAGGCAAAATATCGATTGTTTCCAGCACACCCATGTCTGATAAAGAATTATATCAGGTATTTCTGTCTATCTTGCAGGTTTCTGGATATGCAGCCATACCCAGCGGAGATGTGATCAAAATTATCCCCAATATCGATGCCAAAACTCAATCACCGGATTTACTGAGCCAAATGCGTAATCCACCACGTGGCGATGATATGATGGTAGAGGTTATACCAGTTCATTACGTTCCTGCTGAACAGCTTGTCCCTGTGCTTCGCCCTCTAATGCCACAGTGGAGCAGTGTATCAGCCTATGCCCCCTCTAATATGTTGATTTTATCCGGACGGGCGAGCAACATTAAACAACTATCCCATATTATCAAGCAGGTAGATAGCTCCTCCTCTAATGGCATTGACATCGTGCCTTTAAGACATGCACTGGCCATGGACGTGGCCAATACTTTAAAAGATATTGTAAAAACACAACCAGGCAGCGGTCATAGTCAAACCATGTTAGCAGCCGACGATCGTTCCAATGCCATTTTACTCAGTGGTACTAAAACTGAACGCATACGACTACGCCTGTTGATTGCCAAATTAGATCGACAAAGCCCTAATGGTACCAATAGTAATACTCAGGTCGTATATCTGCATTATTTACGCGCAGAAGATTTAGTCCCTATCTTGGCAGGCATTGCGCAGGCTAATTTTAGTGGTAATGTTGGTACTACCATCGGGACAATTACCAGACCAGAACTTGATAGCACTAACCCCGCTTCAAATCTGGTGAATAACTCTTCCAGCGGCAATCAAAGCAGCATGTCTGCTCCCAGCTCTCAAACATCCTACGGTAGTAGCAATCCAGCTGCGACTCCTAATACAAGCGGCGCAAGCACCCAAAATGAAGGAACAACCAAACCAACCGTGCAAATCATTGCAGAGCCCAATACCAATTCTATAATTATCAATGCTCCGGCAAGCCTTATTCGGATTTTAAAATCAGTTATCAGTCAACTGGATATTCGTCCTGCCCAGCTATTAATTGAAGCCCTGGTTGCGGAAGTTGATGAAAGTGATATCAATAACCTGGGTATAGAATGGGGCTCTGACCAGCAGACGGGTAAACCAAGTGATTTTAGGCCAGGTTTTGCCATTATCAATTCAAAAACATCCATTGATGATTTTCAAGCACAAATTTATGCACTGGCACAACAACGCAAGGCAAATATTCTATCAACGCCATCTGTTGTCGTATTGGATAACAGGCAAGCTAAAATTCTGGTAGGTAAGCAGGTGTCAGTGGCAACCACCACTTATCCTAATAACGCAGGGGGAACTACCACAGCGAGTCCTTATGTGACCTTTGATCGAGTTAACGTTGCCTTGCATTTGTATGTCAGACCACAGATTACTCGCGGGAGTGGCATTCAATTACAAATTGATCAGGGTAACGATACCCTTGATCCAGCCAGTACGACAAATACTGATAACCCTACTTTTAAAATTTCCAGTATCGTCACCTCAGTGCATGTGGAAAGTGGTGACATTGTTGTTCTTGGGGGATTGACCCAGGACAGTTTAGGGAAGGATGATAACCGTATTCCTATTATTGGGGATATACCCGGTCTGGGGCGCCTTTTCCAACACAACATCCGTAACCGTGAAAAACGAGTATTGATGGTCTTCATCAAACCAATTATTTTAAGAAGCGAAAATGATGCCGTACATATCTCTGGTAACAAGTATAATAATATACGCCAATATCAGTTAGACTGGTTACGTAAAGAAGACTATAACGAAACCGATGATCAAATATTATTGCCACCTCTAAATCAGCCAGCAACGTTGCCGCGCCCCTTTGCTCCTTTACCTAGAGAAACCGTAGTAATGGGTAGTGGTCATGGAAAATAACGACAAACCCAAACGACTACCCTATCTTTTTGCCAAAAATCAGGGCGTTATCGCCACTCAGGAAGAAGGAGGCAACATTCTGGTTTATCATTTAGCCACTCCGTCCTTACAGATTCTGGCTGAAATTAAGCGACTTTTAGGGAGCAAACTGATCCTTAAAGAAGTTAATGAGTCTGAATTTCAACAACAGCTGGCTCATATATATCAATCGCAAGGCTCTATTCTTGATGCAGCGGAAGGAATGGAAGAGGAAATGGACCTCTCACTCCTTGCTGGTCAATTGCCTATTAGTGAAGACCTGCTTGATAATCAGGATGACGCCCCTATAATTCGTTTACTCAACGCTCTATTTACCCAGGCTATCAAACAAAAAGCGTCTGA
Organism: Legionella sp. ST3F1; assembly: GCF_048553315.1. Lineage (NCBI taxonomy): Bacteria > Pseudomonadati > Pseudomonadota > Gammaproteobacteria > Legionellales > Legionellaceae > Legionella > Legionella sp. ST3F1. The sequence continues at coordinate 74,354 of NZ_JBLZIO010000008.1, forward strand.
TATTCACATTGAAACCTATGAGAATCGTGTCCTGGTACGGAATCGCATCGATGGAGTACTGCATGAAGTATTAGAAATTCAGCGTGCCATTGCTCCCTTGGTCATATCAAGGGTTAAAGTTATGGCAAAGTTAGACATTGCCGAAAAGCGCATTCCGCAGGATGGTCGTATTGCACTGCGTATTGGAGGCCATAATATTGATGTTCGCGTATCCACTCTTCCTTCCAATCACGGTGAACGCATCGTTTTGCGGATTTTAGATAAGCAAACGGCGCAATTGGATTTAAGTCTTTTAGGGATGCCCAAAACGACTATGGCTGCCATGCGGAAGATGATCGCACAACCGCATGGCATTATCTTGGTAACCGGCCCTACCGGTTCCGGGAAAACCACTTCACTCTATGCGATGTTAACGGAACTGAACCAGGTAAGCCGCAATATCTTAACCATTGAAGATCCGATTGAATATGATTTACCCGGTGTAGGACAAACCCAGGTGAATACCAAGGTACAAATGACCTTTGCTAAGGGCTTACGTGCCATCTTGCGCCAAGATCCTGATGTCGTCATGATTGGGGAAATCCGTGATCTTGAAACCGCTGAAATCGCTGTTCAGGCAAGTTTAACCGGCCATTTAGTTCTCTCTACCTTGCATACTAACTCGGCCTTAGGAGCCTTGACTCGTTTGCATGATATGGGTGTTGAATCATTTTTATTATCATCAAGTATTGTGGGTTTGATTGCTCAACGTTTAGTCAGAAAACTATGCCAACATTGCAAAATCCCCCACAATTTGAGAGATGATGAGCTGGAATTGATGGGCATTCAAGCGGGAACTGATACCTCAAAAGTTTGCGAGCCACTGGGTTGTGATCATTGTAATCAATTAGGCTATCGTGGCCGGACAGGTATTTATGAATTAATCACTATCGATGAGGTCTTACGCGGAATGATTCATCGCAATGAAAGTCTGCAAATTATTGATAACTATCTTCGCCCGGCTACCCCCACGATACGAGAAGATGGATTCAAACGAGTACTGGCCGGTGACACTTCACTGGCAGAAATCTTACGTGTAACCAGCCAACATTAAAACACTTCTTTCAAAACGCTACTGCATTGGAGTATTACTTCGTCAATACAGCGCTCGAATCCTCCTGCACTGTTCGTCTCTGCGCGCCGAATCTCCTCGCCCTTCGCTCTGCTCTCATGGCAGCAAATTTTAGAAAGAAGTCTACTATAAAGTGACCCGTTTTAGTCTTAAGATAAGCGCATTCCGTCTGGGGAGAAATCTTGTTCTACCTGCTCCGTATTCATATAAAGTTGATAAACAGGTGATTTATCCAATTCAGCCTTCGCCAAAGGATCTGCCAATAATTTTTCCATAGAGCGTCCAGTTTTCGCTAAAAGATTGTCTAGCCACAACAGTTTTTCCTCCAACTGCTGAAAAGAGTCCTGTTCACCCATCTCCAGCAAGTAATGATGACAAATAGCCTTTGCAATTTGCTGATTTTCCAACTGAAACCCTATGCGGGTTTCCATTAGAGGATTAAAAATTTCCGGTGAAGTCATAATTAAATCAAGTAAGAAGTGAGGTTCGTTACGTAAGTGCTCGGCTAATTTGGTGGTAAACTCTCTTTCCCCCCTTTCCGCAATAAGAATTTCCACCTGAGCATGACTATCAAGCGCAGAAAAATCCTTATCTGCACGTGAAGAAAGCCAAGTGATAAAATCATTATTAGGCACCCTTAGAGAAGCTGCAAATTGAAATTGTGGTCTATAGCGAGACTGTGTAACGGGGAGATCCCAGTTGATGGATGAGCCCTTTTCTTCTGCCAAAGCATTCATTTTCATTTTCACGACATACAGTTCGACCCCATAATTTACAATGACGGGCAATGCTTGCTTTACAGCCGTAACCAACTCTTGTAATGAAATCGAAGGGCCCTTTTTGTAGTTATCTAAAGCATTTTTTAATCTTTGTACGTCAGGATGGATGCATTTCCCTGTTTTTTTTGTCTGAAGTTCAAACATATATGCTAATGAGTTCTCTAATTCCCCGAGTGGATCGCTCATTATCCCTCCTATTTGCGCTTCATAATTTAAAAGTAGTTCATAAATTATTATTTACCAAATAAGAGGCAACATGTTTTTATTTGATCGGCTTAAACCAATAATTAAATAAGAAGTATAAAATCTGCTTTAATGTTCACCCTGGTTATGCCACGGTAAAACCAAAACTACCACCATCCATCTCATTTTCTTGCATTTTTTCAATATCTTGTGCCACAAAAACCTGTGGATGAAGTTTCAGTTCTCCACTGATTTGGCTAAAAATCTCCCTTCGCCGAGTTAATGTATTTTTTAGGGCTTCTCTTGTTTTTTCATGACTAATTGTCGTATCGATTATATACCGATATTGCATGAATAATGTCGTTGTAATTCTATCCAGAGCCTTAAAAATCTCTTCCTTTCTTCGCGGTGAACTGAGAATATCCAGAAACCCAGGTTCCCACAGTAATTGTTGGGCAAAGCACCTTGCGAAAAAATTACTTTCTCGTCTTTGAAGAATTTGGCGCAGTTTGTTTGCCCTTTCTTCAGGCACAGGCCCCAAATCAAGATTGAAGATAAATCTTAATTCCCTCGCGATCATCTCATAAGTATTATGTTCTCCAATAAAATAAGAAGAAAAACAAAACTCAGGGTCAAATCTAACTACCTGCAACACATTCGTCTTGCCTTGAACCACCCCGATATTACTGATATCAAAATCTCCTAAAAAATAACTGATGATCAAAGAAGTAATTAAATCAATAATAGGTTTATTTAAACCAAAAATTTCTTTCTCTTGGGCAATAAAGTCAATTTTTGTACTTATTAGATAACAGTTATCTTCATTGTTAGCTCTTCCCCCAACAAAATAGATTGGCTGTGCCTCTCCCATAAGCAAGGCAAATAATTTACCCCCACAAACTGCCAACTCGGCTGATGTCTTTAAGGAATTTGCGTGCCAACCGATTTTGTTGTAATGAAGTTCGCCAATCGTAGAAAGAAAAAATCTACGCTTCGTGAACAAATCCTCCAGTTCTCGGCTATGGGTATCAATGCTAGCTAACATAAATTGTTCGCCACGAACGTAAATTATTTCATTTACCCAAGACTCTGTGCTCACATCAGAATCATCTGAATCACTAAAACTAACATCAGAAAGAGTGTCCATGTCTTCACTCACCACAGAATTACTATCATTCGCGTCTAATGCGGACCCTATATTCCAATAGGAAGACTGTATATTTTCTTCTTCTGACTTATTTTTTTCGGGGGGAAGGTTAAATAAATGAAATTGGTACATATAATCCTAAAAAACAAAATGTATTAAATAAGGGATAGTTGCTATTCAAAAGAAAATGGCTAGTTATATAGATTAAAATTTACTTTTTTAATACAGAAAGATGGGTTATCACTTGTAGCAGTTAGAAATAACCCGCAAGACTTGTGGCAATTATCAAACTTCGTATAACAGCAATAACAAAAATACCTTAGCCACCTCAAGATTTATCTTTAAAACTAGTAGACTATTCTCCTCGCTTTCTCCACGTTGTGCCATTTGCCCCATCTTCCAATTCAATTCCTTTATTTGCCAAGAGGGTTCTAATTTCATCAGCACGCGCCCAGTTACGCTGGGTACGCGCTTCTAATCGTTCCTTAATCAGATTTTCAATCATATCTTTCTCATCATCTTGCAGACCCGCTTGCAAGAAAGATTCTGGCTCAGCTTGAAGTAACCCTAACAGGGAAGCCAAATGTTTTAACGTAGCAGCGAGGCGAGGTGAATTAGTCTTATTAAGTTCATGACTTAACTGAAACAAGACTGCCAGAGCAACTGGCGTATTAAAATCGTCATTCATGGCCTGGTTAAACTGAGCAAGCCATTCATTATCGATTTCATGATTGGCACTTAACTCAATCTCTTTTAAAGATTGATAAAGTCTTGTCAATGCTTTACGAGCATTCTGCAAATTTTCTTCAGAGTAATTTAATGAACTGCGATAGTGACTACTTAACAAAAAATAACGAATCACTTCGGGATGATGCTGTCCTAATATGTCCTCAATAGTAAAAAAATTACCTACTGATTTCGCCATTTTTTCATTATTCACCTGCAACATTCCGACATGCAGCCAATAATTGGCAAAATTTTTACCACTTGCTGCCTCACTCTGAGCAATTTCATTTTCATGATGAGGAAATTGCAAATCCAATCCACCACCGTGAATATCAAATTGCTCACCCAATTCATGCATTGCCATTGCTGAACATTCAATGTGCCAGCCTGGACGTCCATCTCCCCATGGCGAAGGCCAACTCGGCTCACCGGGTTTTGCTTTTTTCCACAAAACGAAATCTAAAGGAGAGCGCTTTTCTTTGACTACCTCAATTCGAGCTCCGGCCATTAGACCCTCCAAATCTTTGTGGGATAATTTGCCATAATTTTTGAAAGAATCCACCTGATAACAAACATCGCCATTGTCACTGACATAGGCATGATCCGTATCAATTAATCGTTGGATTAATTTAATAATAGAATCAATATGTCCTGTAGCTCGCGGTTCTATATCAGGGGGCAAAATATTTAAGGCGGATGCATCATCATGCATTGCTTTGATGTACTGACTTGTTAGGTCATTAATCGATACGCCGCGCTCATTAGCACGGACAATAATTTTGTCATCAATATCAGTAATATTACGCACATAAGTCACTTCATAGCCTTGAGAACGTAAGAAGCGAACAATCACATCAAAACAAACCATCGAACGGGCATGGCCTAAATGGCAACGGTCATAAACTGTAATGCCACAAACATACATCCCGATTTTACCGGGTTGCATGGGTTTGAATGGTTCTTTTTTTCGTGTAAGTGAATTATAAAGATTTAACATGCCTGCCCCTTAACCCATTTTTCCCCAAGTATCTTTTAGACCTACAACGCGATGAAACGCACTAACCTTGTCATTATTCAATTGATTGACGCTGTAATAACCCAAGCGCTCAAACTGAAAAACTTCTTCTAAAGACTGCTTAGCTAACGAAGGTTCGCAAAAAGCCTGTTGAACCTGTAAAGAATCATGATTGAGGAATTGCAGAAAATCCTCTTCCCGCGCAGGATTAGCGTCATTAAACAAGCGATCAAACTGGTAAATAGCGACTGGATGAGCTTGTTCACAGGATACCCAATGAATAACTCCTTTTATTTTTCGATCGGACGGATTTTTTCCCAAGGTATCTTCATCATAAGTGCATCGCAATTCGCTAATATTACCCTGCTCATCATGAACGACTTCCGTGCAGCGAATCACATAGGCATGTCTTAAACGAACTTCTGCTCCCGGAGATAGACGGAAATACTTTTTAGGAGGATCTTCCATAAAATCACTCCGTTCAATATAAATCTCTCTACTAAAAGGCAGAATACGATTTCCTGCTTGTGGATCTTGGGGGTGAAATGGCGCTTCTAATTTTTCCACTTTGCCTTCTGGGTAGTTTTCAATGATCACTTTTAGTGGCTCAACTACACAGAGGGCACGTTTTGCTGTTTTATTTAATTCATCCCGTACACACTCTTCGAGCAAAGACATATCAATGACTGAATCACTCCGTGAAATACCGATGATTTCACAGAATTGCCTAAGCGCTGCCGCAGGATAGCCTCGTTTGCGCATACCACGCAATGTTGGTAAACGCGGGTCATCCCAACCAGTAACAATTTTTTTCTCAACAAGCTCCCTGAGTTTACGTTTACTGGTGACTGTATGCGATAAATTAAGTCGGGCAAATTCAGTCTGCACTGGTTTTGCCGGAACTGGCAAATTATTTATGAACCAATCATAAAGTGGCCTGTGATCCTGAAATTCCAATGTACATAAGGAATGAGTTATTCTTTCCAAAGCATCTGATAGTGGATGGGCATAGTCATACATCGGATAGATACACCACTCATCCCCTGTGCGCTGATGATGGGCATGTCTTATCCGGTAAAGAACCGGATCACGCATATTAACATTACCTGCTTGCATATCGATGCGTGCACGTAATACATGGGCCCCATCGGCAAATTCACCGGCTTTCATCCGGGCAAACAAATCAAGATTTTCAGCAACTGAACGATTTCGATAGGGACTTTCACGGCCAGGCTCTTGTAAAGTACCACGGTAGGCTCGGATTTCTTCCATGCTTAAACTATCAACATAAGCCTTGCCTTGCTTGATTAAATCAACTGCGTAATCATACAATTGCTGATAATAGTCAGAAGAGTGGGTCATCTCACACCATTTAAACCCTAACCACTTCACATCATCGATAATTGCATTAACAAACTCCTCTTCTTCCTTAATAGGATTCGTATCATCAAAACGCAAATAGCACCGTCCCGCAAATTCTTCAGCCAGGCCAAAATTCAAACAAATTGATTTGGCATGTCCTATATGCAAATAACCATTAGGTTCTGGGGGAAAACGAGTTATAACATCCTGATGCTTGCCACTGGCTAGCTCTTCTGAAATCAACTGTCTAATAAAATGAGGTCTTTTTTCACTATTTTCGGTCATAATCATCTTACTCGTTATTATCCATCGCGCGCCGCATTGCATTTATCAAAGAAGCACCGGCAGCAGGTACATTATCGTTTGACTGATAGGCATTCAACAGTTGACTGATCAAAGCTGCTCCCACAATAACGCCGTCAGCAAATTGAGCAACTCCTGCTGCCATTGCAGCCGTTTTGATGCCAAACCCCACCATTAAGGGTAGACTGGTCTGTGACTTGCGTTGCTGGTACTGCTCCCGAACAGATTGCAAATCAAAATTACTTGAGCCTGTAACCCCTTTTAATGAAACGTAATAAAGATAACCGCTACCATAGCGATTAATCATTTCCATACGCTCATTTGAAGTCGTTGGTGAACATAAATAAATACTATGTAAATTCTGAGCCTGCCAAAGAGGGGCAATTGCAGCGCTTTCTTCAGGCGGTAAATCAACAAGAATTGTTCCATCAACACCAACTTGTTTAGCTCGCTGAGCAAATTGCTCGTAACCATATTGCTCGATAGGATTGACGTATCCCATCAACACGATTGGCGTTTGTTTATCCTGTTCACGGAATTTTTCGACCATCGCCAATACATCGTCACAGCTAATATCATAGCTCAAAGCGCGCTCCATAGCAGCTTGGATCACAGGACCTTCGGCCATAGGATCAGAAAAGGGAATACCTATTTCAAGAACGTCAGCACCGGCTTTTACTAATTCATGCATCAAAGGGACAGTCAGCTCAGGGTGAAGGTCGCCGGCTGTAATATACGGGCTTAACATTTTTTTGCCGCTAACCCGCAATTGCTCTAATGTTATGTCAATTCGATTCATAGATTACCTTCAATTTTATGCTGACTTACACTGATAAACCATCAATACTGGCAACTGTATGCATATCCTTATCACCACGACCAGATAAATTAACCACAATACTCTGTTGCGCAGACATCGTTTTTGCAAGCTTCATCGCATAAGCTACTGCATGACTAGATTCTAAAGCGGGAATGATACCCTCTACCCTGGTTAATGTGCGGAAAGCATCCAGAGCTTCATCATCATTAATTGCAACATATTGTGCCCGCCCACTATCTTTAAGGTAGGCATGTTCTGGCCCTACACCGGGATAATCAAGTCCAGCAGATATTGAATGAGTGTCTTTTATTTGACCGTGTTCATCACAAAGTAAATAGGTGCGATTGCCATGCAAAACACCTGGTTTTCCCGCAATGAGAGAAGCAGCATGCTCGCCCGTTTCAAGCCCTTTTCCTCCAGCTTCTACTCCGTAAATAGCTACAGATTGATCGCCCAGGAAGGGATAAAACAAGCCAATAGCATTAGAGCCCCCGCCAACACAAGCAACCAAAGCATCAGGCAATTGACCTGTTTTTTCTATAATTTGCGCTCTCGCCTCTTCGCCGATTATTGCCTGGAAATCCCTTACCATCTGTGGATAAGGATGGGGACCTGCTACTGTACCAATAATATAAAAAGTATCATCTATGTTAGAGACCCAATCACGCATGGCTTCATTAAGAGCATCTTTCAAAGTTTTTGACCCGGCAGTTACCGGCACAACCTCGGCTCCCAACAATTTCATTCTATAGACATTACTCGCCTGGCGTTTAATATCCTCTGAGCCCATGTAAACAACGCATCTAAGACCAAGTTTGGCAGCCACTGTTGCTGACGCCACTCCATGCTGGCCTGCACCTGTCTCGGCAATAATCCGAGTTTTTCCCATCCGCTTGGCAAGCAAAGCTTGTCCAACCGTATTGTTAATCTTATGCGCACCAGTGTGATTCAAATCTTCCCGCTTTAAATAAATTTGTGCACCACCTATTTTTAAACTGAGGTGCTCGGCGTGATAAAGCGGTGTCGGACGTCCCACGTAATCCTTTAACTCAGCTCTTAATTCCGCTAAAAATTGAGCATCATATCGATAGTGCTCATACGCTTTTTGTAATTGTTCTAAAGCATGCACTAGAGTATCTGCTACAAACCTTCCGCCATAAGGCCCAAAATGGCCATGATTGTCTGGAAGCTCTTTTTCAATCATTTTTTACCCCATAATGCATTAACAAACTGGCTCATTTTGCCGTGATCCTTGACACCCGCTGATATCTCAACCCCGCTGCAAACATCAACTGCATAAGGTGAATACAAGTTTACAGCTTGCGCAACATTAGCCGCATTGAGGCCTCCTGCTAAAATAAGCGGCTTCTGCAGATTTTTTGGTATTAACTCCCAATCAAATACTTCGCCAGTACCACCATGTTGTATCGACGGTGTATCCAAAAGAATAGCGGCTGCATTCTCATGTTGGGCAACCAAATGCTGAATAGCCTGTGTAGATGTTGCCTGGATAGCCTTAATATACGGTTTTTTGAATTGACTACAAAACTCAGGCGATTCCTCACCATGAAACTGCAGCCATTGAATTGGTAATTCGCTGATAATTTCATCAACCTGCGCCAAGGTAGGATTTACCAATACCGCAACGACATCAACGAAAACCGGATGCTTGGCTAACAACTTCTTTGCTTGCGCAATTGAAATAAAGCGTGCACTTTTAGAATAAAAAATTAAACCAATGGCATCAACACCCAAAGCAATAGCCTGGGCTATATCCCTTTCCTGAGTCATCCCGCAGATTTTAATTCTTACCCTATCCCGAATCAATTAACGCTCCCACAGAAATAAAGGTCCAGGATTTCCTTCGATTACCCCGAATTCTTTGGGATAAGTAACCGCAACCAGATATAACCCATAAGGCGGTGCCGTTTCAGCGCCAAGGCGCCGATCTTTTGCCTGTAGCACTTCGTTTACCCAGGGAATTGGTCTTTTTCCTGAGCCAACAGCAATTAAAACACCCGCTATATTTCTCACCATATGATGCAAAAAGGCATTTGCAGTAATGTCAATCATTACCAAATCACCATTGCGCTGTACCTGTAAATGATGAACATTGCGCATTGGTGTCTTGGATTGGCATTCTACAGAACGGAAAGAAGTATAATCATTTTCACCAATCAAATGTTGACCCGCTTCCTGCATCGCACGGTGATCCAGTTGGCGATATTGCCAAGTCACACTACTACGCATAAGCGCTGGGCGAATCGGTGAATTATAGATGATGTACCGATACCGTCGTGATAGAGCAGAATAACGAGCATGAAAATCCTCAGGCATTTCTCGTCCCCACTTCACACATACATCTTTGGGGAGAAACGAGTTTGCACCATGAATCCAGGAACGAATTGTTCTCTCTTTTTCACAATCAAAATGAATAATCTGATTGGTAGCATGAACACCCGTATCAGTTCTACCCGCACAGACAATACCGATTTCTTGATCGGCCACTTTAGCTAAAGCCTGCTCCAATACCAATTGCACCGTGCGCAGGCCTGTTTGCGCTTGCCAGCCATGATACTGGCTACCATCGTATTCAACCCCTAAGGCAATACGCATTCGCTTTTCCCGCTGAAAACGGCCAATGTATAACACCAGAACACATTTGTCTAGGGTATGAGTAAGTCTCAGAGCGTGTTAATTAACTCTACTAAAAATCAACGCTGATAGCCATTTCCTGCAGCTATTGTTCTATTTTTAGCGAATTAATTAACACGATCGCATTAACCTGGGATGATTGCATAAGTGGCCTTGCTATTTCATAATGCCATGCAAATTTATTCTTATCGCATAACATGACCGCATCCCTATTAGACGGCAAATTGGTTGCTGCACAATGTAAAAGTGAAATTAAATCGATCGTGCAGGCCAGGCAAGCTAAAGGCTTACGTGCCCCTGGATTAGCGGTAGTCCTGGTAGGAGATGACCCTGCATCCAGTATTTATGTTGCCAATAAGCGCAAGGCCTGCCTGGAAGTAGGTATCAATTCGTATGCCTATGATTTGCCAGAAAATACTACTGAAATAACGTTGCTTAATTTAATTGAAGAATTGAATCAATCGCCTGAAGTCGATGGTATTTTAGTGCAATTGCCCTTACCTGAAAGAATCGATAGTAATAATATTATAGAGTGCATTAATCCTGAAAAAGATGTCGATGGCTTCCACCCCTATAACGTTGGCCGTCTTACCCAACGCAATCCCCTGCTAAGACCTTGTACGCCCTACGGCATTATTAATTTACTGAAGTTTTACCAAATACCTCTTTCCGGCAAACATACCGTTGTCATTGGTGCATCGAATATCGTAGGTCGTCCAATGGCAATGGAATTTCTTCTGGCTGGTGCTACTGTGACTATCTGTCATCGTTTTACCCAAAATTTGGAACAGTATGTAAAAATAGCTGATTTAATAGTAGTTGCGGCAGGTGTTCTTGATGTCATCAATGTGGACTGGTTGAATGCTCAGCAAGTAATTATCGATGTGGGTATTCATCGCTTAGCTGATGCTACAATCCGCGGTGATGTGGATTTTCAACGGGCCAAAGACAAAGTCGCCTGGATAACGCCTGTCCCTGGCGGAGTGGGTCCTATGACTATTGCCATGTTATTACAAAACACAGTCAATGCAGCTAATCAACTTAATCCTCTGAGTTAGGCTATTGGATTGTTAGTATAGATCTCAACGTTCGACATCATCCCAGTCGAAGTCTGTATCCCATTCCTCTTCGAGCTCTTCTTTTAAACGTTTGCGCTCCAGCTTTTCTTCCAGCATTTTGCGCACTCGTTTTTTATGGCTTAATTGCTCCACTTCTTCTTCATCATAAGAATATTCTGTAAAAGAGTGATTCTCATCATCATATTCTCTTGGCAAACTCATAACAGCCTCCATTTTCGCCTCTTTCCACCCTAAGTATAGTGCAAAATAGTTAGAGTAATTTTTACCAATAGAGGACTTAGGCTATAAAATTGGCTCCATTAGGTAACGATTCCTACCGTTGGACTACTATTGGAAAACCTAAAGCTAATACTGAAAAAATCATCACAGGATTGGATTAGCGATCACATAAGGCTATACTTCGGCATCTTCTTTTAGTTAAGTTCCTTTATGCTGAGTTATCAACACGGATATCATGCAGGCAATTTTGCCGATGTTGTCAAACATCTCACCTTGTCACGCCTTCTCAATTACATGATTGATAAAGAAAAACCGATTTTTTATTTGGAAACTCATTCTGGCCGAGGAATGTATGATTTGCATGACAACCAGGCTGCTAAAACGGGTGAATATCTTCAGGGCGTTCATTTATTGTGGGAGCATAAAAAGCAATTATCGCCACTGTTCACTCCTTATTTACACTCCATTAATAAGATTAATCAATCCGGTGAATTACGCTTCTATCCCGGCTCACCTTGTCTGGCTATTGATCTTTTACGTCCACAAGATAGATTGTTTTGTTGCGAATTGCATCCTCGCGAATTCGAACATTTAGAATCTTTGCCTCATTACGGTAAACGGGTATTTTTCAGCCATGAAGATGGGATAGCAAGCCTTCATGCTTCACTCCCACCGACAGAGCGCCGTGGCTTAATTTTTATTGACCCCTCTTATGAGGTTAAAACAGATTATAAGCTAATACCTCAGGCTCTAAAATCAGCTTATCGTCGTTTTTCTACTGGTGTCTTTTGCCTTTGGTATCCCATAGTGGACAAACGCTTACATGAACAATTGTTGCGAGGATTAAAGGCAATCGAAGTAAACAGCTCATTGCATCTTGAGTTTTATTTAACAAGTGCTATCCAATCAGGTATGACAGGTTGCGGTTTATGGGTTATTAATCCTCCTTACGTTCTCGCTGAAGAAATGAAAATTATCCTGCAGCAATTACGTGGATTTTTTAATCCGGGTATTTCTTCTTTTATCGTTGAAAGTTGAGTTATTTACTCTAGACTAAACATAGAGCGAAAAGGAGTTTGCAATGAAAATTCTACCTATTCCCGCCTTTAACGATAATTACATCTGGCTATTAATTAATGAAGAAGAGCAAACCGCTATTTGTGTCGACCCTGGTGACGCTAACCCAGTCCTGGCCTTCCTGGAACAAGAAGAACTTCAACTAAAGGCTATTTTGTTAACTCATCATCACTATGATCATACCGACGGTGTTAACGAGCTTATCAATACCTATCCTGGAATCGCTATCTATGGCCCTAAAGACTCTCGCATACCCCAAGTGAATCACATCCTGCAAGACGGTGATGTGCTGCCCCTCCCTCCCTATCATTTCCGAGTCCTAAGTACGCCCGGCCATACAGCAACTCATATTAGTCTGTATGAGCCAGAATTTGGTTTGTTATTTTGCGGTGACACCCTATTTTCCGCCGGTTGTGGTCGAGTATTTGACGGGACTATAGAGGATTTATTTGCTTCTCTGCAAAAACTCAAAGCCTTACCAGATATTACACAGATTTATTGTGCTCACGAATATACACGCCGCAATCTTCGTTTTGCAGCGACTGTAGAACCCGACAATTTAGCTATTCGCCAACATGCACATCGTTTAATGGCAAAAGAAAATCAGCGCTCTTTACCTTCCAATATTGGTCTCGAAAAAGAAATCAACCCCTTTTTCCGTACTCACCTGCAGAGTATGCAAAATTATGTGGCACTAAAAGGCAATAAAAATAAGGATCCTATGTCAGTATTTAAACAATTGAGAGCCGATAAAGACAACTTTTCTTAGCAATTAGAGTTAATTTAAACCTTTTAGGTTGATGTAAGAACAAAAAGGGTTTCTTGCCGGGATTTTATTTAGTACACTGTCCAGCCATTAATTCATAATAGGCTGTCACATTGAAGTTTAGACCAATGAAGTTTAGACCAATTAATCTTTTTAGGTGTTTCCTTTTACTAACCAGTTCCTATCTGTTTTCTAATCTTGTTTATGCAGCACCCAATGTCTGGGATGTATTGCGTAGTCAATTCGCCTTAAACCATGAAGTAACGCAACCTGAGGTTCAAACACAATTACGTTGGCTGGTTGCGCATCCAAGCTATCTGCAAAAACTGGCTCGATCAGAACCTTATATTTATCATATTGTGACTGAAATTAAAAAAAGAAGAATGCCTGGTGAGATTGCTTTATTACCCATGATTGAGAGTGCTTATGATCCCTTTGCTTACTCCGGAGCTGGAGCTGCAGGTCTGTGGCAATTAATGCCAGGCACAGGGAATAATCTTGGTCTTAAACAGGATTGGTGGTTTGATGGTCGCCGTAGTATTCGTCCCTCAACTGATGCAGCCCTCAATTACCTGACCTATCTCAATAAATATTTTAATGGCAATTGGATACTTGCTATTGCCGCTTACGATTCCGGTGAAGGAACCGTTGCTCGCGCTATCAAAAACAGTCGCCAATACTCGCGAAATATCAGCTTCTGGACTTTACCCGTTCCACAAGAAACGAAAGCCTATGTGCCACGCTTGCTTGCCCTCGCTGAGATCATTAAATACCCACAGCGCTACCATATAACCCTGCCTGATATTCCTCATGTTCCCTATTTTGAGGAAGTTAATATAGGTAGCCAAATTGATTTGAATCATGCAGCGAAGCTCGCGGGTATTTCCTACAAGGATTTAATTAAGTTAAATCCAGGATTTAACCGTTGGACCACAGCACCTTACAAGCCGTTCAACCTTCTTATTCCAGCCGATAAAGTAGCTCATTTTAATCGTAATCTGGCCAATGTGCCGGAAGAAAAACGAGTCAGCTGGACGCGACACCAAGTGTCCGGAGGTGATAATTTAGGTTCTATTGCCCGTAGATATTTCACTACTGTCAAATTAATTCGAGAACTTAATCAGCTAAAATCAGATAAATTAAAATTGGGACAATACGTGTTAATACCGAGTACAAAAAACACAACCGTTGCTGCTGCTAAAAAACCTGTGACCCCTATCACTGATCAACCAGCAACTGCGCAAAGCTATAAAGTTCTCCATATTGTTCAAGCAGGCGATACCTATCAATCATTAGAGAAAAAATACAATGTTTCAGCAGCTAACATTCGGCTTTGGAACCATATTAAAGGGAAAACCCCACTAAAAACTGGCTCACAATTAACACTGTGGAAAACCACAGTAAAATATGGTGTTTATATTGTTAAAGCAGGCGATAATTTGAGTAGTATTGCGAAACGTAATAACACCAAAGTTGCAGTCTTAACCAGATTAAACCCCTCTATTAACAAAAGACTGCTGCGCCCCGGACAAAAACTGGTGATTGGCTAATTCTTTTTACTGTATCTACTGAATCAGTACCCCAGGGAAATAAGAACTCGAATAGCCTGTCAGTTCCAGCAAGTACAACACTGAGAACTCTTTTTCGACTTTTGCCGTGATAAAGGAGAGTGTCAATCTGCAAAGCTAAGGCCCTGTCTATCCAGAGAAGGTTAATTACAAATAAATACAACAAACTTAGAGGTGCATGAGAGTTACAAATCCTGTGTTATACTTATTGGAATGTTGGAAATTAACAAAAACACTATGAAATTACTCTTTGATTTTTTCCCGATTTTGATTTTTTTTATTAGTTATAAATTATTCGGAATTTATAATGCTACTGCTATCGCGATGGGGGCGGCGCTTATTCAAGTTGCTTTTTACCGCCTGAAACATCAGCGTTATGAAAAAATGCACTTAATCAGCCTGGCACTTATTTTTATTTTAGGTGGCGCGACTTTATTTTTTCATAATCCATGGTTTATAAAATGGAAACCAACTGGGATTTATTGGCTGACCTCCTTAGTGTTTCTCGGCACCTCCTTTATTGGCAAAAAACCACTTATTCAAAAAATGATGGATGGAAATATTAGCTTACCACAAAAAATCTGGTATCGTTTAAATTATGCGTGGGCTGCGTTTTTTGTTGTAATGGGTGGCTTAAATCTCTATGTTGCTTACTTTTATAGTACAGATGTTTGGGTTAACTTTAAACTATTTGGTGGCGCAGGATTCACTCTGATTTTTGTTTTTTTGCAAGCAATTTACTTAACCAGGCATTTAATAGAACAACAACCCTCAGGCGATTCCCATTAAGGGCATGCCTTAACATTAGGAGCGGCAATGAGATTGCTACTTGTTGAAGACGATGAATTACTTGGGGATGCAGTTAAAGCCGGCTTAACTCAATTTGGCTATATTGTAGATTGGCTAAAAGATGGGGAAGCTGCTCGCGCTGCTGTCAAGTCTGAATCCTTCGAGTTAATTATTCTGGATCTGGGTTTACCCAGGCTGTCTGGACTCGCCTTTCTTCAAGCTATTCGTCATGATGATAACAGAACACCTGTTATTATCCTGACAGCCCGAGAATCAGTAGAAGACAGAGTAAAAGGTCTTGATGCGGGTGCCGATGATTATATGACGAAACCTTTTGATTTAAATGAATTAAGTGCCCGAGTTCGAGCCTTGGTTCGACGCTCCCAAGGACGTGCTGATGCGGTCTTGCAATATCGTAATATTACCCTGGATCCAGCAGCGCACTCTGTTTATGTTGATGATGTTATTGTCAATGTTCCGCGCCGCGAATTTTCTCTCTTGCAAAAATTACTCGAAAATAGTGGTCAGGTACTATCACGTGAACAATTAATGCAGAGTATTTATGGTTGGGATGAAGATGTGGATTCTAACGCCCTTGAAGTTCACATCCACAATTTGCGTAAGAAACTCAATGCTAATTTTATTCGAACCATTCGTGGCGTTGGTTACATGGTCGAGAAAAACGAGAGTAATTAAGTATTGTGAAATCTTCTATTCGTAAGTTTTTGCTAATTAATTTATTATTAGCCATCACAATTACTACAACTCTGACTGCGATAGGTAACTACTATCTCGATCAAAAAGATATTCAAGAGCATCTTGATACCTTAATGGCGATGTCAGCACTCTCCTATCAAGCCTTATTAGGTGATGACTTACACCAACGCCCACTGACTAAAATTCAAGATGCACTAGAGATCATCCCTCAAAAAATCGATAATTATTATCAGCGACGTTTTTTAAATGATTTACCCCCCAAAAATTATCTCGATAAATTTAATTTTCAAGTATGGACTAATGGAGGCAAACTCTTGCTCCACTCATCAACAGCCCCCAAAATCCCATTAATTGCTGAAATTGATGGTTTTAGCGATAAAATGCTAGGTGATCAAAAATGGCGTGTCTTTACTACCTATAACGAAAAAGCTGGTGTACGTACTGTTCTGGCAGAACGTTATGATACTCGTAATGAGTTAGGCCATCGCATTGCACAAGATGATCTATATATCATGTTGCTCACCTTCCCCTTATCAGGACTGCTTATCTGGATTATTATCGGTCGTGGTTTGGACAGCCTTGATCGTGTAGCACAAGAAGTTGCAAACCGCGCACCTACCCACTTAGAACCAGTAGACTTGCAAGAAGTTCCCGAAGAGATTAAGCCGGTTATTGATGAATTGAATAAATTATTTTATCGCCTCAAGGAAGGGTTTGAGCGGGAAAAACGCTTTGCTGCAGATGCAGCTCACGAATTGCGCACACCGCTTGCTGCTCTTAAAGCGCAAGCTCAGGTTGCTTTAAATACCAGTGATATGGATGAAAAGAATTTAGCCTTACAAAAACTAATTGCTAGTGTTAACCGTAGCACTCATATTGTTCAACAGCTGTTAACTATGAGTAAACTGGTTCCTGAAGCAACCAATATCAACGATATCGATGAGGTCAATTTAGTCAAGATAACCCGTGAAGTTTTAGCGATGTTGGCACCAAGTGCTGTAGAGAAACAAATAGAACTTGAGTTTGAACACGACGAGCAAACCCCTGTTTTTGCAGGAAATCTTACAGCGCTGAGCATTCTTATCCGTAATTTAGTTGACAATGCTATTCGTTATTGTAAGGAAAATGGTAAAGTATCTGTTCGCGTTTATAGCAAAGAGCAGGAATTAGTTCTGGAAGTACGTGATAATGGCCCGGGAATACCGAGTGAGCTGCAAAACCGGGTCTTTGAGCGCTTCTTCCGTGTCTTGGGAAATAAAAGCCCTGGTAGTGGTTTGGGCTTAGCTATTGTAAGGCAAATCACCGACCTGCATGGTGGACGGGTAGAACTAGACTCTCCTGCAGAAGGTACAGGTTTAATCGTGCGGGTCTACTTCCCCATTCCCAATGGAGCATCATCCCAACAAGGTTAATTTGAAAACAAACTCGCTACCCTGTTCTAGTGTAAATTGATTTTTAGCGAAGAGTATTTACCGGGATTTCTTGAATTTCACTCCTGATCGTATCAATCAACTCGCTACTATCAGCGAAAGGAAATTCTGGATACATTTCTTCATCAGCATACAACGAGATAGAGTTATCACTGCCCAAACTAACCATTTCCAATGATTTTAGAGCAGAAAAGTACAGTTTGCTTACATTATCCACCAATATTCCGGTCTTATCCTTGGGTGCGAGCGAGTTAAGTAAAAATGCCGTTTGGTATTTAGCATAACCATCAATCAACAATTTGAATCTGCCGCAAGAGGTGGAATCCATCGCTTCAATGTAGTGTTGACTATTTTCAAGTAAGCTAACCAACGCTAATTTTTGTTTTTCGCTTAACCCATCTTTTTTTGCTAAATGATGAATGTGAACTAAATAGGCACGTAAAACAAAGGGATTCCCTTTTTGCAAACCCTTCTTAAAAAATTCACTTCGATCAATAAATTGCTCATATATTTCGTTAAATAATTTTTGTTGTGCACCAACTTCACCTAGAGCGGCTCTGTAAGTTATTAATTGCGATACATAATGTATTAAACTATTTGTATTATGTAATGATAAAGAAATATTTATTGGTAATGCCTTTCCCTTTGTACATTCAAAATACAGTTCCTTCACGAACGCCGAGACTTTTTCTTTTACCACAGAACTTTGTATTTTATGAGGATTCTTAATTATTGCCGCAATTAAGCTCACTATTTTATCTTTAGAAACCATGTCCACCTCTTGATGCATAAAACGACTCTACACCACCAAAAAATCACCGTCTTAAACTAATATTTCTTTAGCTCATGGTTGGCTTAAATTCATTATCCTCAATTTCATCAAGGACATCACCCACAGGATGAGTAAGTGCATCGGCCAGTTCATCAAGATCACCAAGATCTTCCATATCAGTTGGCCCTGCATAATCATAGCTTGTGATAGGATTTGCATCATCATGTATAGACCATCCGTAAGGCCCTAAATTTAGTACCGGTTTACTTAACCATTCAGAAATTTTTTTGTTAATAAAATAATAAGCAGAGTCAGTGAGATGTTCAGATGTTTGCAATGTTTCGCGGTTTGGTAATAAAGCCCAAGGTCTACTCTTATCCATTCGCCAGGGGGATGCCTCAGCCTGAAAATGACTAAAATTAGAACCTTGCACTTGTGTAGATTGTAAAAACAACACTTCAGGAAGTATGCGTCCGCAATTAATCCCCATCTCTTTACCAACCTTGGTGCTTGCAAAATGAGATGAAAATCTGACTTGAGCTCCCTCAATTTTGGCAAGCTCCCGATATAGAGTGCCACCATCTTTTATTTTAAAATGACCTCCCTTTAGGAACTCATTTGCACTGTAACCCTTTAAACCATGTGCTTTTAAGCAAGACAAAATCTTTATTGCCCGGGAAAAATCATCTCCTACCTTGGAGTTTTTGGCTTTTTCCATGATCTTTGCTCTTAAATCTTGATCAAGTTCTAATTCTTGTAAGAGAGAACTTAGTTTCTTGCACTGAATAACCTGGGCTGTAGGATGAATAGTCTTTTTACCATAATTTTTTAATGCGTCCTTTTTGCTGGTTACCGTGTTTGATAATCCAGCAATTAGACTCCCAAAAAGAGAAGCATTTTTCATTTATTAATTTCCGGTTTTTAAAAACCAATATAAAAAATTGGCTTACCACAACTCGTCCGGAGTTATATCAAATAACAATCAATTGTGTTGAAACGACAAAGCATGAATGAATGTTTATAATCTTGATTGAATTAAAAACAGGAACTCAGCCCAGATATTCATCGATTATCTAAGTAATCGACTGCGGGCAGATTCTACCGATTCATAGTAATAAAGCAAGCTGTTATCGGCTTGCTAATAGCTGCAGCGCCTGACGAATCAATTGCTCACAGGTTTTATTTCCATCATCAATTTTATTGATCGCTTTAACAGCCTCTTGTTGCTTATATCCCAATGCTTCCAATGCACTGATTGCTTCATCCTGCTCACGGTTAATCGATAGTTTCTGCGATAATTGGTTAGTATCCATGCTGTTAAACTGTTTCACACTGTCTTTCATTTCAATCACCAGGCGTTCGGCTGTTTTTTTACCAATACCAGGTAATTTAGTAAGAACTACCGTATTCTGTTGGGTAATACATTGAATAAATTCAGCGGGCGTAATACTTGAAAGAATAGCCATGGCTAGTTTAGGCCCCACACCATTCACTTTAATTAAAGCCCTGAATAATGCTCGCTCCTCTTTATCCAAAAAACCAAAAAGCAATAAAGCATCTTCTCGAACGATTGTATGAATATGTAAATTTATCAACCCGCGCTGTGATTCAAGTTGAAAAAAAGTTTGTAAGGAAGTTTCTACGTCGTATCCTACTCCGTTGACATCAACAACCAATTTACCGGGTTGATGTTTATCAACAACCTGTCCACTTAACCAGCCTATCATCGCAAACGTCTCCTTGTGCTCGGCCGTGATCGTTGTAAACCGGATAGCCCATGCCGCATGTGGCTGTGACAAATTGCGGTAGCTAACGCATCAGCAGCATCATTCTGAGGTGGGCTATTAAGCATGAGCAAAGTTACGACCATATGTTTTACTTGTTCTTTCTGGGCAGCACCATAACCTACTACCGCCTGTTTAATCTCACGAGCAGAATACTCACTCACACTAACACGATGGGAGGCAGCAGCAACCATGGCTACCCCTCTAGCATGTCCCAATTTTAGTGCTGAATTGGGATTTTGATGCATAAAAACCTGCTCTATGGCAACCTCATCAGGAGCATACTCGTCCATCAATTGGCAAATACCATTAAAAATTTGCAACAATTTTTGGCTCAATTCACCATCTGAAGTTCTAATGCAACCGCTATCCACATAAAAAATTTTGCGCTTTTCTTCTCGAATGATGCCATATCCAGTAATACGTGAACCAGGATCAATCCCTAAAATAATACTCATCAGACCGAAGTTTCAAAAAGTGATTCAGGAAACTCAGCATTACTATGAACCTCCTGCACATCGTCCAAATCTTCTAACATATCGATTAATTTGAGTAAACTCTCCGCTGATTCTTTATCCAAAGGAATCATTGTTTGAGCCCGCATCGTTAAATGTGACTGCTCAACATCATAACCTGATTGTTGAATCGCGGTTAAGACAGTGTGATATTTATCTGCAGGAGTAATTATTTCAAGCTGGCCTTCTTCGATTACCACGTCTTCAGCACCCGATTCTATAGCAACTTCCATTGCATCTTCTTCCGCTTGTCCAGCGGCCAGAAGAATCTCACCTTGCTTATTAAACAGATAAGCCACTGAGCCATCGGTTCCCAAATTACCACCATGTTTGGTAAAAGCATGTCTTACTTCAGAGACAGTACGATTTTTATTGTCAGATAAACAATCCACCAAGATTGCAACACCACCGGGACCATACCCTTCATAGCGCATTTCAATCATATTATCACCATCTAAACCACCTACACCACGCTTAATAGCGTTGTCGATCGTATCGCGCTTCATATTAGCTTTTAGTGCTTTTGTTACAGCATCGCGTAATCGTGGATTAGCCGTTTCATCACCACCACCTGCACGTGCAGCAACCGAAATTTCGCGAATAAGCTTGGTGAAAATTTTTCCGCGTTTGGCATCTTGTGCGCCTTTGCGAAACTTAATATTAGCCCATTTACTATGTCCAGCCATAAATATACCTCAATCAAATACCCGCTCATCCTGAAAAATAATGTCATTTCTAAGACGGGCTTACATTAAATAACATGGATTATACATCGTCAGTAACCTAAAAAGAACGGTGATTAGACCAGGCTCTGTTGACATTTCGCTAGCCTGAGTCGAGAAGCGTTGATTTACAAGCATCCCAGCATAATTTACATGAGGGAACTGAGTAGCGAAGCACAGGAAATCAACGCTTTTCGGCCAGGATTACAGAAATGTCCACAGACCCGATAATCAGTCTCGACATTTTTCACTCTTTCAAGCTATGCTAATGGCGTTAAATTTACGAGGGAGATAAACGGTGTATTTGGCAGGATTTGGTAACCACCATCAAAGCGAAGCTATACCAGGCGCTTTACCTAAAGAACAGAACTCCCCTCAACACTGTCAATTTGGTTTATATGCCGAACAATTAAGCGGCACCGCCTTTACAAGACCCAGGCATGTTAATTCCCACAGTTGGCTTTATCGCACCATTCCATCTGTGGTCCATGAGGATTACCAACCTTATGAGCATGCCGCAACAGCCAATTACGCGAAACTACAAGCACCCAATCCTTTCCGCTGGTCACCGTTTGAAGCCCCTACTGATAATAGAGATTTCGTTGATAGCTTATTTCACATCGCCGGTAATCAATCCACTAATGCCTACCTCTATCAATGCAGTCAATCAATGCAGACTCGCTATTTTAGTAATTATGATGGCGAAATGCTTCTAGTACCTTACTTAGGCGAGATAATACTTTATACAGAGTTTGGACGTCTTGCGATTGCTCCTGGAAAAATAGCTGTTATACCGCGCGGAGTAAAATTTAAGGTTGAACTCATATGCCCTCTGGCTTGTGGCTATCTTTGTGAAAATGCTGGCACGCCACTGGGTTTACCACCATTGGGCCCTCTTGGGGCAAACAGCCTTGCTAATCCACGTCATTTCCTTTATCCACAAGCCTCTTATGAAAATTATAATGACGAAACCACTTTAATTTGTAAGTATCAACAACAATTTTGGGTGGCAAAAAGCAATCATTCTCCACTCAATGTAGTTGCCTGGCATGGAAACTATGCCCCCTACATTTATGATTTATCTTTGTTTAACACAATTAATACCGTTAGTTTTGATCACCCTGATCCTTCCATTTTTACTGTTTTAACCTCAGAAAGCGAAATAGTTGGTGTAGCAAATCTTGATTTTGTTATATTCCCACCGCGATGGATGGTAGCAGAACATACTTTTAGGCCGCCTTATTTTCATCGTAATGTTATGAATGAATTCATGGGATTGATTCACGGCGAGTACGATGCAAAAACAGAAGGATTTCTACCGGGCGGTATAAGTATTCATAACTGCATGACAGCACATGGACCTGATACAGAGACCTATCAAAAGACTATTCAAGAAGAACTAGTTCCAACGCGTTATCAAAATACCCTGGCCTTCATGTTTGAAACAAAAGCTCCCTGGTTAATTAGTAAAAAAGCGTTGGCTCACCCGAGCAGACAATTAGATTACACAGCCTGTTGGCAGGGCTTGGGAGCCGCCTCCACCAATGTCCCCTAGCTCTGGGCTCGCCTTTTTACATGACTTAAAATAAATCTTCCTGGGTCAAACCTACGCGCTCTAAAAGCCCTCTCAAGGTTTTTAAAGCCTCGACCTGGATTTGTCTGACCCGCTCTCGAGTTAAATCAATTTCCTTACCGACATCTTCAAGTGTTGCCTTTTCAAAACCACGTAGACCAAAACGTCTAGCAATCACTTGTTGTTGGTTTTCCGTGAGTTTATCTAATAACGATTCAATATGGTTACGTAAATTCTCATCGGTTAAAAGCTCTGCCGGATTCATACTATTTTCGTCAGCAATAGTATCAAGCAACGATTTGTTTTCATCGTAACCAATCGGCGTGTCCACTGATGCAACTTTATCATTTAAACCAAGCAATTTTTCAACATCCTCAAGCGGTTTATCAACCATTTCAGCAATCTCTTCTGCCGATGGTTCATGATCAAGTTTTTGTGTCAGTTGGCGTGCTGCACGCAAATAAATATTAAGTTCTTTAACCACATGAATTGGTAAACGTATTGTGCGAGTTTGATTCATTATTGCACGCTCGATAGTTTGCCTAATCCACCAGGTAGCATAGGTCGAGAAGCGAAAGCCCCTATCAGGATCAAACTTCTCAACTGATTTCATCAAACCGAGATTTCCCTCCTCGATAAGATCAAGAAGCGGCAAACCGCGATTCAGGTAACGACGCGCTATTTTAACCACTAGGCGCAAATTAGATTCAATCATCTTTTTACGAGCGGCTGCATCGCCTTTAAGAGCCAGCTTTGCATAATGAACTTCTTCTTCCGCAGAAAGTAAAGGAGAAAAACCAATTTCACCCAAATAAATTTGCGTCGCATCCATAACCTTGGCAGCATGTCTACCGCGCTGAAAGCTGGGAAACGCTTCTTCATCACTAAAATCAGGTAAATGCTCTTCAATATCTTCGGCGTTTTCAACGTCGATACCCGTATCATCAGAGAGCAACGCGTCATCAGGAGATTCATCCCATTCCTCTTCGGGAGTTACCTCTTCTTTTGTTGATTCGTCATCTGCTTGCATGATATCACCTATCGTGTTTATATCTTTTAAGAAAAAAACACCATCTTCGCACTAAGCATGGTTATTAGAACCAATTTCTTGTTAACCTTTTTGCAGATAATTCAAAGGATTAACAGGTTTTCCTGCCCTTCTGATTTCAAAATGCACACCCCAAAACCGTCTATCTACAACTCCCATTTCGGCAATAACCTGGCCAGCTTTAACTTGTTGGCCTTCGTGAACCATATTACGTAAATTATTGCCGTATGCCGTTAGAAATTGGTTATTATGTTTAATAATAATCAAGTTTCCATAACCTGAAAGTCCGCTTCCAGCATAAGCAACAACCCCACCGGATGAAGCTCTAATTTTCTCTCCTTTCATTCCTGCAATATCTATGCCCTTTTTGCCTTGTTGCGGAATAAATTGAGTGGCAACTCGGCCGTTCACGGGCCACAACCAGGATTGGTAACGACCTGGTCTTGCCCAAGAAGCTTGATACGAAGGGCTAACAGGCCTTGCTGAAGGGATATTTCTTGCCGTATACACTGGTTTGGTTTTGGCATGATAATAATGTCTTGCCGGTGTTCGTGAAGCCCCCTGTAAGCGAATAATTTGACCTACGCGCAAGGCATAAGGACTATGTAAATGGTTTAATGCGGCAAGCTGCCGGTAATCTTGGTCATAGCGAAAAGCGACTGCATAGAGCGTTTCGCCACGCAGTACTCTGTGAGTAGTTTGATTCGGATTTTGCGGTTGCCACTTTAACTCCACCACAGGTGCTAAATCAGATCTTGATCCACAACCAGTAAGAAGAAGCGCCGATAAGAATACGCACAATTTGTACATATTTATTTTCTCAGAATAACCATTTTATAAAACATAAGCCCCTATTAATATTAGCGCAGAGAAATGCGCTTTGTTCGTAATACTAATTTTGGCTCATATTCCCAATCTTTTTGTTACCATAACAACAAAAACTGCAAGTCATGAAGTCCAACTAATCTCATCAATCAACGCCGATAATTGTTCAAACACCTTATAATGCGTCATATCAAGATGTAACGGTGTAATAGATACGCAATTTTGATTAATCGCATAAAAATCTGTACCTGGACCTGCATCAGCCTCTAACCCGGGAGGACCAACCCAATAAATGGGGCGGCCGCGTGGATCATATTCTTTAACAATGGGTTCAGCACCATGGCGTGTCCCCAGACGAGTCACTTCTATTCCCTTAATTTTATCCAATGGTAAATCCGGGATATTAACGTTGAGGATAGTTTGAGACGGCAACATATTTGCCCGCATTTTTAACACCAATTGCCGAGCAATTGCTGCACCAGTATCATAGTACTGAATATTATCGCCGACCATAGAAAAAGCGATGGCTGGTAAACCAAGATATCTCCCTTCCATTGCTGCAGCCACAGTCCCTGAATAAAGAATATCATCACCGAGATTAGCACCCTCATTAATACCGGAAACCACGATGTCAGCATTTGGATCTAGAAAACCAGTAAGAGCCAAATGCACACAATCAGTCGGAGTCCCTTCTACGCTATAATGCCCATTGTCCAATTGTTTGACACGCAAAGGCCTGGTCAAAGTCAACGAGTTACTTGCACCACTACGATTTCTCTCGGGAGCTACAACGATAACATCCCCGATAGTTGACATTTCATTAGCTAAAGCACGAATTCCTGATGAATGCACACCGTCATCATTACTTACTAAAATTCTCATTAATTAACTCTCTGGTGACTCTAACCATCTTACAATTGCCAAGCGTTCAGCCAAGCGCTGCTCATTCTCTTCAATCATTTTTCTTAGTTCAGGCTGCTTAGGGTTTTTCTTGAGTACAATACGCTGTTTTGCCAACTCTTGCTGTATAGACAATATTTGCTTACCAAACTCCTGGGGGTTAATTTGGATCTGGTAAACTAATTCATAAACAGAGCTGTTAATAGCAGCTAATTGCTCACAGCTTATCTGCGCTGGTTGTTTATTGGGGCAATCTTTAATTGCCTGCTGTAATGCTTGCGGATTCAAGCGATAATACTGTTCATCCCGGGTTGAGCAAGCAGCCAAGCCGATGGAAGCTGCACAAACCAAAACCCACAATTTTCTCATTACAACCTCTTGATGTTTCTACAAAGTTATCGATGTTATCATTTGTAAATAACTAACGCTATGCTAACGTGAGGCGTTACCTGCTCTTTGTTTTGGAGGCTGCAACCGATTTGCTTTTGTATTTATGAGCAGCAGTGTTGCCATGTTTAGGGGTGAAAGTCCCATTTTTCCCCGATTGAGATTTCGCTACTTTGCCTTGGTAAGCTATTTTCTTCTTAATTGCCGCAGTCGCCGGATTAGGCGTTGCTGGTAAAGAATGGTTAGGCTCAAAGTCATCAACCTCAACCCTCTCAATACGTCTTTTAATTAGTTTCTCAATATCATGTAACTGCTTGAATTCATCAGCACAGACTAATGAAATGGCCTGACCTGACGCCCCAGCTCGGCCAGTACGCCCAATACGATGCACATAATCCTCAGCAACCTGGGGTAAATCAAAGTTAATGACCAAAGGTAATTGATCAATATCTATTCCTCTAGCGGCAATATCTGTCGCCACCAAAATAGGTATTTTCCCTGCTTTAAACTCATTCAACGCATTCGTACGTTGAGATTGGCTTTTATTTCCATGAATGGCCAACGCTTTAATATTATCCTGTGCCAAAAGTTTTACCAGCTTATTGGCACCATGTTTAGTACGAGAAAAAACAAGTGCTTGTTGCCATTCTTTATCACGAATTAGATGACTGAGTAAGGCAGTTTTGCGAGCTTTATCTACAGGATGCACCAGCTGTACAACCTTGGAAGCTGCAGTGTTACGGGGGGCAACATCAATTTCAACCGGATTGATTAATAACTCTTTAGCCAGTTTGCGAATTTCATCAGAAAAGGTTGCTGAAAATAATAAATTCTGGCGTGTACGCGGCAAATAAGAAAGGATTTTCTTAATATCATGAATGAAGCCCATATCGAGCATTCGATCTGCTTCATCTAAAACCAAGGTTTCAATTTGTTCGAAACGAATAGCATTTTGTTTATAAAGATCGAGTAAACGTCCGGGAGTCGCTACCAGAATTTCAACACCGGAGCGCAATTTCATCATTTGAGGATTAATTTTAACACCGCCAAAAACAACGGCGGAACGTAAACCTACATATTTACCATAGAGCATCACACTTTCATGAACCTGCGCGGCTAACTCTCGAGTCGGGGTAAGTATCAAAACCAGAGCGCAATTATTCCGTGCCCGTGTTTTTTGGGCCAATCGATGTAAAATAGGCAAAGTAAAACCAGCCGTTTTTCCCGTTCCGGTTTGCGCTGAAGCTAATAAATCATCACCACGCAATACGGCAGGTATTGCTTGTGCCTGAATAGGAGAAGGGGCTTCATAGCCTTGTTCACGGATTGCTCGCAGCAAAGGTTCAGCTAATTGCAAATTTGCAAAAGTCATTGGTATTTCCTCTCATGGTTAGACTACATCTCACCATGAAGATCTACCCCCATTATGACCGATGTGTGAAGTAAGCACGTCCCTGCACTCAAAAGTAAGCTATCCAGCTACACTATTCATCCAGATTTTTAGATGAATTATGAATAAAGTCGCGACATTTTATCATAGTTTTGGGCAAATCGCATTGTTGCATTGAATAAATGCCCTTGATTGGCTATTGTATGCGCACTAAATTTTATCTGAAAATAACAACCATGCTAGATTTCAAAATAGTACGTGACGAGCAGACTGGCGAGCAGTTTATCGAAACTTCCATTTGCGGAAAACCCTTACTGACTATACCGCAACTTAACAAAAGTACCGCCTTTACCCAGGAAGAACGACATGCCTTCGGGTTGTTAGGAAAACTACCGCATCGCGTTGAAACCCTTGATGAACAAGTAAAGCGCGCCTACTTACAATACTCAAGCTATACCTCACGTTTGCAACAAAACATTTATCTTAATAATTTACACGATAAAAACCAGATACTGTTTTATAAGCTAATTAGCCGTCATTTGGGGGAAATGCTACCTACGATTTATACACCGATTGTTGGCACTGCTGTTAAACGCTTCAGTCATGAATATCGCCAACCACGAGGTTTATACATTGCCCATTCAGATAAAAACCAGATCGAAGACATTATCAACAATCGTTCTAATCCAGAAATTGATCTAATCGTCGTCACCGATGGAGAAGGTGTACTCGGTATTGGCGATCAGGGCATTGGCGGTATGGATATCCCAGTTGCCAAACTAATGGTTTATAGTCTTTGCGGTGGAATAGATCCCACCAGAACACTGCCTGTTTTTCTAGATGTAGGAACAAATAATCAGGAATTACTTAATGATCCTCTTTATTTAGGTTGTCAGCATCCTCGTATTGACACAGAGCAATATGATGCTTTCATTCTTACCTTTGTGAATGCTATCCGCCAACATTTCCCTCACGCCTTTTTACATTGGGAGGATTTTGGTCGTGGAAATGCCCGACGTATTTTAGATAAATTTCAAGATGAGTTATGCACCTTCAATGATGATATCCAAGGTACAGGAGCAGTCACCTTGGCAGCCTTACTGGCTGCTTGTGACGTTAGCGGCATTAAGCTAGAAGATCATCGTATTGTTGTCTTTGGTGCAGGCTCCGCCGGAACAGGAATAAGTGATCAAATTGTTGATGCAATGGTAAGGCGTGGCTTAAAGGTAGAGGAAGCGTATAGACGCTTTTGGCTAATTGATCGCCAAGGCCTTTTAATCGACAGTGATCTGGAGCTCACTGAAGCACAAAAACCCTATGCACGGCAGTCAACCGAAATAGCCTCTTGGGAAATTCAGGGCAAACAACAACTTTCTCTTACCGATACAGTCCGTCAAATTAAACCAACAATTCTTATTGGTTGTTCAGCTCAACCTGGTTCATTTTCACAAGATATCATCGAGATCATGTCTAATACGTGCGAAAGACCAATCATTTTTCCTCTTTCTAATCCGGATGAAAAATGTGAGGCACAGCCTTCTGATATTCTCACCTGGAGCCAAGGTAAAGCGTTAATTGCCACAGGCACCGCCTTCCCTGCAATTGAATATCAAAACCGTTTATTACAAATTGCTCAGTGTAATAATGCGTTGGTATTCCCAGGAATCGGCCTTGGTATTTTAGCAGTAAGGGCATCAAGATTATCCAAAGGCATGATTTGGGCAGCCGCAGAAATTTTAAGCGAACACGCGCCAAGTAAAAAAGACAGTTTTCTACCCCTCCTCCCCTCTCTTGATGATGCGCAGACAGTCGCTAAACACATCGCCGTTGCTGTTGCCCAAACTGCAATAGAGGAAGGATTGGCCCAAATTAATCAGCAGGCTGATTTGGAAAAATTGATTCAAGAGCTATTTTGGGAACCAAGGTACTTACCATTCAGGAAACTGGGTTAACTTAATTAAGCCAAAAATTTAAATAATTCCAGGCCCTAAGGGTAAACCCTTCGATATTAATAGCCTATAGAGTCGAGCGATGTGCATAAACCCACGCTTCTATACCAGAAGTTAATTGAATCTTCACACGAACATAATCATCTACTTCGTATTCATCTGCTTTATGCAATTCAGTCTCAGTTAAGTCAAACACCATTCCCTCTACGCTATCAGCTTCATTTTGTGTTGCTAACAGAATTTGATGCACGGCCTGGCCACTCACTTCGATAACATAAGGATCGGTAATTTGCAGATCTTTGAGCACATAACCTTGCAAACTAGCTTTAGTCCCTTTTAATAAACGGGAAAAAGTAGCGATTTGAACGGATTCCAATTGCAGGGTCCCATAAGAAAAAAGCTTTTGCATCACCTTCAATACTCCTGTTCACTCATGAAGGCTGATACTTTAACATAGCGTGACTTTAATCTACAAAAGCCAGCACAGAGGGAAGTCATTACTATAGAGACGAAGTAACAGTAACTAAATGTACTATCCAAGTTGTCCACCTGAAAAATTCATCTGAACCAATAAATTATGGGTTAGCGCTTCTACGCCTTATCTACCGTGCTATGATAATTGCTGCCAAAATATGACAGCATTGTTCTAACAACCATTTAGGAAACTATAAATTGACTCGTACTGAACGCCTGCTTGCCCTCTTACAAATTTTAAGACGTAATCGATATCCAATACGGGGAGCAACCCTTGCTGAAGAATTAGGCATCAGCCTTCGTACTCTCTATCGTGATATTGCCACACTGCAGATGCAAGGAGCCCAAATAGAGGGTGAACCAGGGCTTGGCTATCTTCTAAACCCTTGCTATATGCTTCCTCCTTTGATGTTTTCTGAAGAAGAAATTGAAGCACTCGTTCTTGGCTCGCGCTGGGTAGCAAAACGTGCCGACTCCAGGTTGGGAGCTGCTTCCCGTGATGCCATCGCAAAAATTGCTGCCGTATTACCTGTTGATTTACGCAACAAACTTGATGCCTCTGCTCTGCTTATTGGCCCAGGACAAGCCATTATGGGAGGGGATCAAGAACAAGCGCTTATCAGGCAAGCTATACGTAATGAGCGTAAACTTGTAATTCGCTACAAAGATGTCCAAGAAAACGAAACTGAACGTACCATCTGGCCTTTTGCAATGGGATTTTTCGAACAAACACGGATAGTCATTGCCTGGTGTGAATTAAGGCAACAATTTCGTCATTTTCGCATCGATAGAATTACCGGTCTTAACCTCACTTCAATTCGCTATCAACGTCGCCGGCAAGCCCTTTTGAAAGAATGGCGATGCCTGGAGAATATTCCTACTCAATAAATAAAAGACGATTTACTACTGCAGCGACAATAAGAAACTGCGCGGAATCGCTGTGTAGACGCCAAAACATATGGATTCGAATATCGTATCGACGAAGCAATGCTCCAAATCCAGTAGAATTTCGAAAGAAGTCTACTGACAGAATTTGGCAGTAGTGTCCCTTAAAATCAATAAACCTGAATGACTTCGGGAATAAGGCCTAAATTTTTTAGGAAACTATCTTTTTAACAGGGAGACTCCTATGTTGGATCCAAATTTTATAATACTCTATGTCAACAAGCCCAGTATCAGTACTGCCTTTTATACAAAATTACTCAATAAACAACCTGTTGAATCTTCACCCGCTTTCGCAATGTTTGTATTAAACTCTGGTGTTAAACTAGGCTTATGGTCAAAAGATGATGTAAAACCAGCGGTAACAGCCGCAAGTGGCAGTAGTGAACTTGCTATTGCCGTTAACGACGATGAGCAAGTTCGTACTTTGTATGATGAGTGGAAAAAACAGGACTTATGTCTAATACAACCACCAACTCCAATGGATTTCGGACTGAATTTCGTGGCCCTTGATCCAGATGGCCATCGTATTCGTGTGTTTACTCAGACTTATTGATCAACAGGCTGCCCCCGCAACTTGTTTGCGGGAGCAGTCAGTGTTTACAGTACTTCTTGTTGTATACCACCAACAACCCAATCAGGATTATTGTTGAATTTACGGAAATGCCAAATTTCATCTAACTGTGTTAGCTCACCATTTTCCTTAATAGTACCGGTAAAACGTACACTTGCCATTATTGAATCAACCTGGTTTGAAACATCCAGCAAGTGGGCATCCAGATTAATAACGTCTGTGGTATTGGGTTCAGTACCACGTTCCTCAAGTTGCATTTTGATTTCAGCGAAGACTTCAGGCGCCGTAAAAGCAGTCAGATCAGCGAGATTTTGTTGATCATAAGCAGCCTGTAAGCGAATGAACTTGACTTTGGCATCACGTAAAAAGGATTCCTCCACAAATCCTGCTGGATAGGCAGACGAACTACCGCGTGCTTGAAAATTGTTCCTAAAAGCATCAGCTGTTTGATTAAAAGGAGACGCTTGCCTAAACGCATTCGATTGAGTCGATTGAAAACCAGGCTGCATTTTGCGGCGCAAAAACCCAACGAGAAAGAAGAGAATTGAACCAACAATGAGCCAGGATAATAAGCCACTGCCCAAGCCATTGCCCATAAACAGGCTGGCTAATAATCCACCCGCCAATAAGCCCCCTAGCACCCCACCCCACTTACTTTTATTATTAGGGGCACGTTGCCCGAATGATTTGGTTGTTTGTGCAGAATGGGAATTATATAAACTACTGTGGGAACGTTGTACCCCAAAACTCCGCCCGCCACCAAACCGCTTGGCAGCAGCTTCATTAACTACTAAACCAAAGGTCAGAAATACAATTAAAAGACATGAAAAAACACGACTCATTTTATTTACCTTTATTTTTTAAGGAAAACCATTATAACTGAACAAAAACTAACTTGCCTGTATAAACCAATAATTTTTCTACTGCCAACATTGCAGAATTAACGGCTCGACAAGGCAATTTTCACACCGAAACCAATGAAAAGACCACCTGTTAAACGATCCAATGTTTGAATAACTTTAGGATTTTTTAGTCCTCGAGTCAGTGGCTGACTTGCTAAAATCAACAAGGCAAACCAAAGCATGCCAAGTAGTGAGTGAATCAACGCTAATAAAAAAGTATAACCAGCAATCGGCATATCCTGTGGAATGAATTGAGGTAGAAAAGAAACATAAAAAATACCCACTTTCGGATTCAAAAGATTTCCTAAAAATCCTTTCCATAGCCAGCTCAAATCACTTATTTTTTGCCCCGATTGCCCTACACCAGTTAGACCGGAAAAATCTGTTCGCGGACGTAACAGCAACTGCAAACCTAACCAGGCAAGGTAGAATGCTCCCACCCACTTGAGTAGTTCATAGGCCAGTTGCGAAGCTGAAATAAGTGCACCCAAACCAAACGCAACAGCCGCTCCCCAGGTTAAACAACCAATATTGACACCAATTGCAGCAAACCCTGCTTTTTTAGCCCCTTCAGCAGCAGACGTTCTCAAAACCAAGGCGGTATCCAGTCCAGGTGCAATAGTGAGGAGTCCGCCCGCGAGGACAAAAGCAATTAATGATTCAGTAACAGTCATAGATATTCCAAAATGGGTCGCTTTTTTAATAGCAGTTGTACGATCGTCATCTTAACCTAGAGGTTAGAAAGTTTAAATATATCTCATGGACTCTCAGAATGATAAGTTGACTTGAAGCACCATTTGCTCAGGTATCAAAACGAGGGAAGCTCCTGGCGCTAAAAAACAGACCTTTCTTCCACCCTATTCATTCCAGTTACCCTACAGGAGAAGCGTCGCGCCCCCCTCATTAAACAAGACTGTTACCGTAATTACCCAAGTAAAAACTTACCTTCTTTCGGAGCAATTTAGAAAGTCGTTGAATACAATTTTGAATAGAGGAAGTTGCTTTAAACTGCACTTAAATAAAAGCTATGATATTTTACTCGCATGAGGAACAAGCGTGATAAAAGAATATGAGTGACTTAGCGATTAATCAAGTACGAGCTGATACACCAGGTTGCCAACTGGTACTACACTTCAATAATGCAGGAGCAGCTTTACCTCCCAATGCAGTAGTAACCGCTATGAAAGAACATCTGGATTTAGAAGCGACCACTGGTGGTTATGAAGCAGCCGCACTTCATTTGTCCCAATCCGAAAAAATGTATGTTAATGCCGCCCGTTTAATCCATTGCAAACCGGAGGAAATCGCCTTTGTCGATAATGCCACCCGGGCATGGGAAATGGCTTTTTACAGCTTTCAATTTAAAAAGGGTGATCGCATTCTTACCGCATGTTGTGAGTATGCCAGTAATTACCTCGCATTCCTTCATAGGGCAAAACGGGTTGGTGTCGATATTGAAGTCATTGCTAATGACCAATATGGCCAACTTGACTTGGGGGATTTGCAGAAAAAAATTGATAAGCGAATTAAATTAATTGCCATTACTCATGTACCAACTCAAGGTGGCCTTATTAATCCAATTATCGAAGTGGGGAAAATTGCTAAGCAAGAAGGAATCCCCTATTTGGTGGATACAACTCAATCAATTGGTCAAATGCCAATCAATGTCGAAGCAATTGGTTGTGACTTTCTGTGTGCTACTGGTCGCAAATACTTGCGTGGCCCGCGTGGAACTGGTTTTTTATACGCTCGTAATTCAGTCCTTTCCCAATACGAACCGCCTTTTATTGATCTGCATGCCGCTCGCTGGATTAGCGATAATGACTATCAATTGCGCACTGATGCGCGTCGTTTTGAAACCTGGGAGCAAAATATTGCTGCTAAAATCGGTTTGGGCGTGGCCATTGAGTATGCTCTTGAACTTGGTATTGATGTTATTTGGCAGAGGATCCAATATCTCGCAACACGATTACGCCAGCAATTAGCCACTCTACCCTCAGTTGCATTACACGATCTTGGTCAACATCAATGCGGCATCGTTACGTTCACCTGTAAAGGAATAACACCCGCCGTCATACAACAAGAATTAAGCAAGCAAAAAATTAATGTTTCGATTTCCTTGCAAGAATACGCTCGCTTAGATTTAGCTCCAAGGAATTTACCCGCTTTAGTACGTGCATCTGTTCATTATTATAACAATGAAGAAGAAATCGATCAATTTTGTAATGCCTTACAAGCCTTAATACAAACGCGTTAATCGTTGCTTTTGATATTGGCTCAACAACACCAAACTGTTAACTAAAAAAGTTAAAAAAGCGGTCATTATTGGTACGATAATGAAAAAATGCCAGCGCTTAGTTAAAGCAATATCCAGTATAAAGGTCGCCAGGTATTGATTGATAAGTGTTGCGGTCGTGACAGCCAATAATCCCGCATAAAAACCGATGATTAACGATTCACTACTTTGGATCCAAATGAGTTGTCTCTGCCCTATACCCAAAACTTTAAGAATCTGTGTTTCTTGCTGTTTTAAGCCGCTAAAAGACAACATAGCTAAGGTCACAATGATTAAACCTGCTAAAGCGCCAAAAAAAGCCATAAAATTAATGGCCTTGCTAGTATTATCGAAGATAGAATGAATTTTATTTAATATATTTGCAATGTCGATGATAGTCACATTAGGGAATTGAGTAACGAGAGCATTTAACACTTTTTGCTGGCTGCTTTTTAGATAAATACTGGCAATGTATGTTTGTGGAAAATCGTTAAGAAGACCTGGTCTGAATAACATAAAAAAGTTAGGTGTAAATGCAGCCCACTCGACCGTACGAATACTAGTGACTTTGGTAGAGATAGTTGTTATTCCAATTCGAAAAGTCATAACATCGTGCAGTTTTAAACCCAATTGATTGGCCACTCCCTGTTCTATAGATACCCAATTTTCCGCTTTATCAGCAACTGACCAACTGCCCGCTACAATTTTATTATCGGGGGGTAATGCAGAAGTCCATGACAAGTTAATTTCTCGTTGTAACGCATTAATCTCTTTCATTTTTTCGCCAAACAGTCGTTGCACTGGTTGACCATTAATAGCGATCACCCGCCCTCTAACCATGGGATAGAGATTGGAAGTCCTAATATTTTTCTTCGCTAAAAATTGAGTTAGTGCTTCAACCTGGTTAGGTTCAATATTAACGATAAAGTAATTAGCCGCGGTATCAGATAATTGCTGCTGCCAATTATGAATTAAATCATTCCGGAGAATATATAAACTCAGGATTGCTGTTAAAGCCAAGCCAATACCAATAACCTGCAAAGAACTATTAGCAAGATTTCTCGCAATATTCGCAAAACCAAAGCGCCAATTAAGATGGATATAATGTTTAATCGTGGTCAAATAATTAAAAATGAGCCATAAACTACCTGTAACTACCGCAATAAATCCAAGACAGGCGTATAGGACACTTACTGTGAGGCGCCAGGATTGCGTATAAAAATAAGCGAGTCCGGCAAGCAATAAAAAAGCCAGGCCATAACCCAGCCAGGTTTCAGTGGTCCAGGCCAATTTCTCTTTACGTAAAATAGTGACTGCTGTCACATGACGCAGTTTTAAAATATTCATCAACGAAAAACACAATAAGACGATCATGCCAGTAGTTATACTTAGCAAAGCCGGTTTGATGGTTAAAGACGCCTTAAACTGTGGTAATAAGCCACTTAGCCATTGCTTCAATAAAGGCTGTAAAACATAACCCAGAAAAACACCCAACAAGCAGGAGATAAATCCTAAAAAAAGAATACTACTTAAATAAACAGCAATAATCTGGCGTTGAGAGGCGCCAAAGCAGCGCAAGATTGCAACCTGCTGCGTATGACGCTGGCTATATCGAAGACTGGCCATACTAATTGCCACACCGGCTAATACCAGACTCATCAAAGTGCCTAAATTAAGATAATCCAAAGTACGTTGAATCGTTTGAGTGACAGAAAGATTTGTGGTTCCATCAGCTAATTCCTGCTGTTCCGTCAGCTTATCTTTTAAATAGTATTTCAACTGTTCAAGGTTGTTTTTCTCGCCAGTTAATAACCAACGATAAGCTAAATTACTACCCGGCTGAACTACCTTGGTTTTAGGAATATCGACTTGATTCATGATGATTCTTGGCGAAATGTTAAACCAATCCCCTGTCTGTCCAGGTTCCTCTATCAACAACGCAGCCACTGTAAACTCCGCGGCTCCAATCGTTAACGTACCACCTACCGCAACATTTAATAACGGCAATAAGCGGGGACTTAACCAAACTGTACCGTTTTCAGGTATCTCATGAATGCTGCGTGCCTGCCCAGATACGGTATTCGCAATTTTTAATTCCCCTAACAAAGGATAAGGCGCTTCAATCGACTTGATTTGAGCCAGTTGCAGATTCTCGTTATGAGCCACCATACTTAAGAAAGTTAACGTAGTGGTTTGCTTTAACCCCAGCTCTTTTGCCTTGATAAACCACTGTGAAGAAATCGGCACACTACTGCTAACAACCAAATCTGCGCCCAGCATTTGTGAAGCCTGTTGCACTAATTGCTGGTTCACCATGCCGGCAAAAATAGTTAGCGCACTCACACAAGCCACAGCAATAACTAAAGCCAGTGACAAAAGAGTCAACTCACCACTTCGCCAATCCCGTAACACAGATTGTACGGTCAAGGGGGTCTTCAGCATATCAATTTTCCATCATCAAGAGGCCAATGCAGCTGACAGCGCTTTGCAAGACTTTCATCATGCGTAACGATTACCAGCGTTGTCTGATGTTGCCTGTTCAGATCAAACAACAGATCTATAATTGTTTGCCCTGTTTTTTTATCCAAATTACCAGTTGGCTCATCAGCAAACAGCACATCTGGAGCCGAAGCAAACGCTCTGGCAATAGCAACTCGCTGCTGCTCACCACCCGATAACTGAAGAGGATAATGTTCGCCTCGATCTCTTAAACCCACTTTATCAAGCCAGTACGTCGCTAAAGATAAGCCATCTTTTCGATGGTGAATTTCCAGTGGCAACCTAATATTTTCTAACGCAGTTAAATTAGTAAGCAATTGAAAAGATTGAAAAATAAATCCGACGTAGTTCGCCCGCAATTTAGCTCGTTCATCTTCACTCAATCTCGTTATTTCTTGCGAACCATAATAGACCTGCCCGGAGGTGGGAACATCTAAACCGGCCATAATATTCAATAAAGAGGTTTTGCCTGAACCAGAGGCCCCAGTAATTGCGATAGTAGATCCCGCTTGGATTGCTAAACTAATATCTTTCAAAATATGCAGCTGACTAGAGCCACTCATTACTATAAAATTGATCTTATCCAAGCTAATGACAACATCCTGACTATTCATGAAATCCGCTATCCTGGCAATATTCCTATTAGTTTTTAGCATAGCACCAATCCACGCAAAAACGATTGTTGTGCTTGGTGACAGTTTGAGTGCTGGCTATGGTATCGATGAAAAAAAAGGCTGGGTTAACCTGCTCAATAAGGAATTAAAAAATAATCATTATCCATATCAGATTGTTAATATCAGCACCAGTGGTGATACGACGAGTAATGGTTTAGCAAAATTACCGCAGGTTCTACAGACCTATCGTCCTGCCTTCGTACTTCTACAATTAGGAGCCAATGATGGTTTAAGAGGCTTGTCCTTGACTCAAATGAAATCCAATCTCGCCCAAATCATTGAAATAAGTCAGAAAGCAAATGCCAAAGTTCTACTCATTGCCACCCTGTTACCTCCCAATTATGGACCTGTTTATCTGGAGAAATTTAAGCAGGTTTATCGGGATTTAGCCAAACAATACAAGATCCCCCTAATACCCATGTTTTTAGAAGGTGTAGCTGGCAATCCGGTTTTTATGCAAAAAGATGGGCTGCACCCCAATCAACAAGCGCAAAGCAAAATACTGGCTAATATCTGGACCGCCTTAAGGCCTATGCTAGATAAAGAATAAGTGCTAAATTTATAATCATAAAGGAATTATTTTGTTCGTTTTTATAATGAATAAAATAGTTGGAGGATTCCCTTATGAAACGTATCCTATTGTTGTTGCTAGCTCTATCACCTAACCTTTCCAGCGCAGCTAAAGCAGCTCCAGAAGTTATACCCACTTACTATGGTACTGGTCTGTGCAATTACCCTCAATACCAGTGCATTAAAATACAAAGCGGGCAAAGTTGGGAAAAATTGTTCCCGGATCCGGTACAACGAGACGTAGTACAACGTTTAAATCGCACCTATAATCGTTTATGGTCAGGGAAAATCATTGCTGTTCCACGCGCACTTGCCACTACCACTATCTTTGATATATCCCCCTTTGAGTTAAAAATTCCTCCTTCTGAAGACACACAAATTATTGTTGATCAAGAAAAATTGGCGTGGGCTGCGTACAATAGACAAGGACACTTAATAAAATGGGGACCCATTTCATCAGGGCGTGACAAATGTTCTGACAGCAATAACTCTTGTCGAACGCTAACTGGAATCTTTAGGGTATTCAGTAAGGAAAATGAACACTGCAAATCTAATGCATTCCCTGCTGGCCGCGGCGGCGCGAGAATGCCTTATTGTATGTTCTTCCATAAAGGTTTCGCCTTGCACGGCTCCGACGACATACCGGGCTATCGAGCCAGCCACGGTTGTATCCGCATGTTTATTGAAGATGCCAAATGGTTAAACCATCATTTTGTTGAATCCTCCGATAAGAAAAATAATTTTTCGGGTACGATAGTTATCGTCCGGCCATTAGCGACTTCATTGAAAACCAGTAAATCAGTAAGGTATTAATTTTATTATCATAATCCGGAGGAAAAAAAGTAAAGATAGACAGTAATTTCAAAATATCTGGAGCTTACCACAACAAAATTTTGCTTAGTCTGCCCTCCTGAATAAAAGCAATTTTATCTGACTACTAGCAAGATCATGGAATAATGGTACAATATAGGCTCGAACAACTAGGAATAGCAACATGTCAGAGAAAATTCGCGGTAAAGTAAAATGGTTTAACGAGAGCAAAGGCTTTGGTTTTATCGAAAGCAACGGCAAGGATTACTTTGTTCACTTCAGCGCAATTCAAGGTAGTGGTTTTAAAACCCTTCCTGAAGGAGCTGCTGTATTATTTAAAGCTGGACAAGGACAAAAAGGCCCACAAGCTGAAGAAGTTGAAATCGCTTAAATAGCAAGAGGCAAGCAGATCATAGATCTGCAGTTATTTTCGGGCATGATATTTAAAAGTGCCTATAAAATATCAAACTACCCCCATTGTTTTATAACAATGGGGTAGTTTTAGTGATTCCTATTTAGATCAGCCTTCTGAAAATTAACTGTTACATTTTTCAGCGTGCCGCTCTCAGGTTCCCAAGGCCTGGCATATTTAAACTGCATAATAGTGTTTTTGGGATACGTTTCCCCTTTCACCAATTCAAATTTAAATTGCATCTGCCCCCCAGCTCCCATAAGATTTGTTTGTGGAGAAATATAGTGGCTGGTTATCAATTGTAAAAATGATTTATCGTATTTTTTGACCGTCCATTGGTATCCTGTCGTTGGATTGGCAGGCAAGGTAATTGTAAATTGAGTTTGATTTGGATCAATGTTAACTGACATAGAATCCTCCCCCGCATTAACCAGCCCCATAAAAAATAACAACAAACTGCCCAGTAAGATTTTCATGAAATCACTCGTCCAATTGATTGTTTTTTAATTATAAGCCATTCCAACACAACTACCCCAGAAATATCTCTCCCTGTAAATACAAACAACACGCTCCTGACAATAAAACCCTTTTATCTTTAATTTCACAGATCAACTCCCCCTGTCGCTTTAAGCCCTGCAACGCATGAATTGTATTTTTTTTAAAATAGTCGCACCAATAAGGAGCAATAACACAATGAGCTGAACCTGTAACAGGATCTTCAGGCACATCACAACCTGGGTAAAAACAACGGGAATAAACATCTGCTTTTGCAGACGGCGCAGACAAAATAACACCTCTATGAGGCAAAAGACTTATCGCATTTAAATCAAGCCTCGCTTTTTCTACCTCGGATTCGTTCTTCAAAATTAAAAGTACATCAAACGTACTTTTATAAACAGCCTGTGGAGAAACATTCATTGCCGCAAGCAATTCTGTTGATGGCTCAATCTGGGTGTAGGGTAAAATAGGAAAATCAAGCTGTAACTGTTCTCCCAGTCGATTAACACATAACTCTCCACTTAGGCTATCGAATAGGATTTGATCTTTCTCATGACCAAGCATTTTAAAAATCACATAAGCACTAGCTAAAGTAGCATGTCCGCAAAGAGATACTTCCGTGTTCGGTGTAAACCAGCGAATATGATAGCGCTCACCATTTCGGACAAAAAAAGCTGTTTCAGATAAATTATTTTCTCTGGCAATCGCCTGCATTAAATCATCACTTAGCCATTCTTTTAAAGGACAAACCGCTGCCGGATTACCACCAAATAATTGTGTGGTAAATGCATCAATCTGGTATATGATTTGTTTGTTCATAGTAACTCCAACTAGTTAAGGCATGGCTATATAATAGCTTGCTATTAATTAGCAAGCAATACAATGGGATTTTTATGCAAACTTCTACCTTATTAAAAAAAGCTAACCGTCTTTTGATTAAAAAAGCCAACGAACTCTTAAAGCCATACAAGATTACACATGCTTATACTTATTTTCTTATGGAACTCTATAATCAAGATGGTTTAACACAAGCAGAGATGCACAAACGAATCGGTATAGAGCAACCGACCGCAGTAAGAACCTTGGATAGAATGGAAAGAGACGGATTTATTCTACGTAAACCATCCTCTGATGACAGACGTGTTGTTTTAATTTATCTCACCGAAAAAGCACAGCACTGTAAAAAGGAAATTGATCAATGTGCCGTTCAACTTAACGAATTGGCATTATCTGGTTTCAATGAAGAAGAAAAAATAAATTTAAATCAAATGCTTAAACGATTAAATCAAAATTTAGAGAAAAAATAAGCGCTTGTGTCTATGATATAACTCTATATTAGTTATTTTTATAAGGACATCACATGAAAGCAATTGGCTATCAGCATGCTACACCCATTGAAAATATCAACAATTCACTGATTGACATCGAGTTACCAACCCCTCAAGCATCTGGCCATGATTTGCTTATTGAAGTCAAAGCCATTGCAGTAAATCCAGTCGACTGTAAAGTGCGCCGAAAAGTAGATCCTGATAAAGGAGACTACAAAGTATTAGGTTGGGATGCGACGGGTATTGTTAAAGCTGCAGGTGACAAAGTAACGCTCTTTCAGCCTGGCGCAGAAGTATGGTATGCCGGTGATTTAACTCGTCCCGGTTGCAATAGTGAATTTCATTTGGTTGATGAGCGCATTGTCGGTAAAAAACCCGAGAGTCTGTCTTTTGAGCAAGCAGCTGCCTTGCCTTTGACCACGATCACAGCATGGGAATTACTATTCGATCGCCTGAATATAGATCCCAAGGAAAAATCCAGCCTTTTAATTACGGGCGCTGCTGGTGGTGTTGGATCAATTCTAGTGCAATTAGCCAAACAACTTACATCTTTAACCATTATTGGCACTGCTTCCCGGGGCCCATCAATGGACTGGATAAAACAGAACGGTGCTCATCACGTGATCGATCACAATAAATCAATGTCCCAACAGTTAACAGAGTTGAATATCAATGAAGTAGATTATGTCATTAGCTTGACCCATACTGATCAGCATGTAAACGAACTCGTTCGCTGCTTAAAGCCACAAGCCAAGTTTGCTCTAATTGATGATCCGGAACAACTTGATATCAAACTGTTTAAACCAAAAAGTATCTCTATTCATTGGGAAATGATGTACACCCGCTCCATGTTTAAAACACCAGACATGATTAAGCAACATCAAATTTTAAATGAGGCAGCTCAATTAGTTGATAAAGGTATTATTAAAACCACCTTGAATGAGCACTTCGGTGCGATAAATGCGCAAAACTTACGACGAGCTCATCAACTTCTTGAAAGTGGGCAGGCCCGAGGAAAAATTGTTCTTGCTGGCTTTGGTGCATAAAAATATTAGGCCAGCTCCATTCTAGAGGCTGGCCCTTCTAACTCATCAGTATTTCATCCTGACTGCCATAACCATAGCCCTGTTACTAACCGTTTTGCCAACAGCCGATTAAATTAGCAAATCACTTGACATTAAACTCACTTTAAATACATACTGACCACAATTTGGTGATAATCAATCACCTACCAAACTACTGAGATGCAGATGCAAAAACATTTCACAACAATGATGATGCGAAGCCTGGACACTGTTTTCCAGGTTGGCAGATAAGTTTGT
Organism: Legionella sp. ST3F1; assembly: GCF_048553315.1. NCBI lineage: Bacteria > Pseudomonadati > Pseudomonadota > Gammaproteobacteria > Legionellales > Legionellaceae > Legionella > Legionella sp. ST3F1. Next base: position 117,245 of record NZ_JBLZIO010000008.1, read on the forward strand.
GAATAAGCGTTAAACATCTAATCTAGTTCCAACACCAGTGTCCAGGAGCAAACACACTGGTTCCCCTCCTGAACCAAATCCCAACGCTCATTATTACTTAAATGAAGTCATTTTCGTGCTGAATTTAAGTTGAAGTTTCGGCTTTTTCTTGAAGCTTCAGATGTAAAGCGAGGTTTTTATGAGTACAAATCAACTTGATGTGCGCTTGGCGCATACCGAACTTCTATTTCTTTTCAAAACTTATATTCAGGCAAATATTCCAGCAATAGGACCGAAGTATGCAAATTATCCCAATGAAACAGGTGTTAACCCAGCCTTGGAATCAATTAAAGAAGTCCGCCAGAGACTTAGAGTAAATGAAAAACGATCTTTTGCCATACGTAGTGATTCCACTCTGGTAACAGGCGTTAAAAATGCTTATCAAGAATATAATTATCATGGCTTAAGAGATGTTCTTGATGAATCCGTACACCAGTATGTCAATTGGCAAGATCGTTACGGACACCCTTCTCTTGCCGGCGAAGATGGCAAACTACTCTATGCAGGATTTGTTTGTCAGCGTAAAAATTATCTGGAGATTTTTTTATCTTCAGGGCGTTTTAATCGCGTTGATCGGCAGAGTGAAGGAATTGAACCTCTAACAGAAGATCAGGTAACAGTGATTGAAACTTATCTGGTTTTACAATTCAACAAAGCCTACGGCACTCAACCAGTCATTGTTTATGATACCTTGCCTGGACAGCAAGATGATGAAGATTCAGCTCTCTTTTTTACGGACAAACCTTTCCCTCAAAATAAAAAATACCGCAAATACTCTCAATCCTCTATTTCTTCTGCAGTAGCGATTATTGAGATTGATACAAAATACAGAAACGCTCAGCATTATATACAGAAAAATATTAGTCCGGTTAAACCTAAATATTCTTATTCAAATGAAAATAACATTAATCCAGCCTATCAGGAAATTCATTGTGTTGAGGCCGCTTTACAACCTTTTGAAAAACGGATTTGGGTGCTAAGAAGTGATTTTATTTTAGCAACAGGAGTAAAAAATGCTTATCAAAAAGAATTTGGCTATACCGGATTAACTGACACGTTTTCAAAAGCACTCCACCGCTTTTTAGATTGGGATGATCGATACGGACATCCTTCTCTGACTTTAGCCACCGATACTTATGATGGAGGAGTGTTTTATGCGGGATATATCTGTCAAAGAAAGGGTTACTTACAAGTGTATTTAGCGTCAGGGCGTTACGATCGCACCGATTTAACAACAGAGCAAACGGCCGTTCTTGAAGCTTACATTGCAGCTCAATTTCAAGTGGCTTATGGCAACCAAGAAATTGTTTTTGATTATGCCAATCCGGACGATAGTTTTTACCACACAACCTTCTTCAGTCATGGCATCTTTCCAAAAACCAATCCTCAACGCCGCTATACACAAACGCTAATTAGGGATATTTTGAATGGAATCAATAGTGATAGCGATCACCTAAAGAACATTTCAACCTCTGAGAAAGAAGAAGATATGGCGACCAACAAAGGAATTTATAATCCTTCTTAGATCGCTTTTTCATTATCCAGCCTTGATGAAATTAGTCTCATTAAGGCTGGTGAACAATCACTGAGACGGTTTATTATTCCTTGGGAGAATCAGTGCGTCATCTCCTGACAACAGGGGTAAAGATTTATAATTCCTTTCTAAAATAGAACTTCGCCATAGGCCCTTCATTAAGGTAACCCAGTTTTTTATAAAAATCATGGGAACCATCTTTAGCTCTTCTTTGACCGGAGGTCAGATCAATAATGCAAGGGCAGAAAGCCCTTGCATAGTCTTCCAGGAAATGCATTAATTTTTTACCGATACCTTGCCCTCGATACTGATTATCAACGACAAGTCCTTCGACATGAATACGAACTTTAGATGAAACAAAAATCATTGTTGTTGACCAGGCAATACAGGCAATAATTTTTTTATCCCGCTCTGCAACAGCAATCCCGTAACCATCTTGCTCAGAAAATAAAGCAATCCGGTTCTCGATTTCCTCCAAACTTTGGGGATAACCTAGCTGTTTCAGTAAAGGGAGCAAAGCTGTTGCATCCTGTTTAGCTGCACTCCTGATAATTGTCATTTTTACGCTACCTGGTCTAAAAATATTTAATAAAAAAAGTTTTAGTCAATTTAGGATTCGTTTTATTTTCTCGTACAAACTCAACTTCATAGCCACATTTTTTATAGAAAGCAGGTGCTTGAAAAGCATTGGTCACCAAATTAATGTTGTTATAGCCTTTCCCTCTAAAATGGTCTTCCAGTGCAGTTAACAATAACCGCCCATAGCCTTGGCCGCGGATAGATTTGTCTATCCAGAGATCATCAACATAGATCTCCGCATAGACTGTAAACGCATTAAGAACCCCAAAGGCAATCTCTTGCTCGTCTAACAATAGAAAGTAGAAACGCTTGTAATTGATTTCAATCCCATGCTCTTCCTCATACTCAATAAATCCTTGCTCCATTCTTTTTTCGATGTCTTCACTTAAGGTTTCAGTTAATTTAATTTGCAAGTTTTTCATGGTCTAAGCGCTGCAGAATGACTTAATTAGAAAAATCTTACCATTATTTATTGTCAGGAATGAGAATTTTATTACCAATCAACAAAATACACTTGATCGCCCTGTTTTGATTTGGGATTATCGACGAGCTACCCATTAAAAGGATTTAACGTTCCACTCTAAATTTCAGTATGATTTACTTTTAGCAGGCCTGCTGCTTTTGGCATTAACAACACGTCTTGCTAAAAAACATTTATCCGTCTTTCAATGACCTTATGATAAGATCCAAGAAGGCAAACTTGCACATCGCCTCTCACATTCATTAGAGTTATACTATTCATTAAGCCATTGCCCCAAGTACTATTTCCAGGAGCATTTAAGTTTAATGATCAAGATAAAGGTACCGGGTAATAAATAGATACTTCTGAATGACACCAAGCTCGAGTAATAGCGTTTGAGGGAAAATAATGAATCAAAAAGTTTTTGTAAACCGTATCTTAAATATGAAAAAAATCAAGCTTATTGGTTTAGACATGGACCATACTCTGGTTCGTTACAATACAAAAAACTTTGAAGAGCTGGTTTTCAAACTTGTCATCGATAAGTTAATCGAGAAAAAACATTATCCCGAAATAATCAGGAGTGTTAAATTTAATTTTCACGACGCTATTCGCGGTCTGGTGATTGATAGTAAAAATGGTAATATATTAAAACTCAGTCGTTATGCAGCTATTCGTCATAGCCATCATGGTACCAGACCAATTAGCTTTGCTGAGCAGAAAAAAATTTATCGCAGTATTTATGTTGATTTAAATGATCCTAATTACATGGCAATTGACACATCTTTTTCAATTGCTTTTTGTGTTTTATATGGCCAATTAATTGATCTTAAAGATACACATCCGCAGGAATTTCCAAGTTATTCTACGATCGCTATCGATGTATTGAATTGCGTAGATACAGTTCATTCTGATGGTAGCTTGAAGTCTTATATTAGCCAAAATCTTGATAACTATGTTCTCAAGGAAAAAGAAGTTGTGGACGGACTTAAACGTCTTATTCGCCATGGAAAAAAAATATTTATCCTGACTAATTCAGAATATCATTACACCAATCTCTTGCTCGAACATACGATTGGTCCTTTCCTCAACAAAGGGGAAACCTGGCATGACCTATTTGAATACGTTATAACTTTAGCGAATAAACCACGTTTTTTTTACGATAATTTGCGATTTTTATTGATCAATCCCAGTGATGGCAAAATGACTAATCTCAATGGAAGGATTGTTCCCGGGATCTATCAGGGAGGTTGTGCCACCAAACTTACCGATGATCTGGAAGTCAATGGCGATGAAATTCTCTATATTGGCGATCATATTTATGGGGATATACTGCGATTGAAAAAAGATTGTAATTGGCGTACAGCGCTTGTAGTTGAGGAACTTGGAGAAGAAATAGATTCACATACCAAAGCCCTGCCAATAGAGAATAAGATCGTTGCTACTATGAATATAAAAAAGACCTTGGAACAACAATACATTGACCTTCACACTATAAGTATTGAAAGCGAATCAAAACAATACGATGAAGAATTGGCTGAATTGCAAAAGCAAATTACAGTTCTTGATGCAGAAATATCCAAATTATTACAAGAAGAGCAGGCTTTCTATAATCCTCAGTGGGGACGTGTCTTTCGGGCGGGAGCAGAAGAAAGTTATTTTGCTTACCAGGTAGATCGATTTGCTTGTATCTATATGGAAAAACTTGCTGATTTGCTTGCACAATCACCAATTACTTATTTCCGAGCAAATCGTCGTCCGCTCGCTCATGATTTAGATAACTGAATTTGACAGGTTAGTAAGTCTAGGTGCTCACAAAATGCCATTAAGCAACATTGTCAACCAAAAATTAATTGTTGCCAATGCTTGCTAATTTTCTACTTGGATTTTATTCGCTGAGTCTTGCTGACCGCCCCATAACACCAGTTGATTGACTGCATTCTGTAATGCTTTTAAATGCACGGGCTTACGCAATACTTGATTCATCCCCAATTGCAAACAGCTATCCTGTACTTCATTCACTTCTTGCGCAGTTAAACCTACAATAGGTAACGGCTTTTTATGCATTTCTTTTTCCCATTCACGAATGCAAGGCGTTAGAGTCTTGCCCGAAATACCTGGCAAATCAACATCAGTAACGATTAGGTCAAAATCATTTGTCTTTATTAACTCCAAGGCATGCTCGCCATCAACCGCTGAATAATATTCATATCCCGCCTTTTCAACAACAGTTTCAATAAGACGCAGAGCATTCATATTATCTTCAACCAGGAGAATAAGTGGCACTGTCGCTTCTTTTTGATTTACTGCGACCACAGGAATTTCGGTTGTAGTAATACTTCGAGCTATATCATCCTCATCCCTTGCTACTTTCATAGTAAGAGTAAAATAAAAGGTTGAACCGTTGCCTAACTCACTATTTAGGCTTATTTCCCCACCTAATAAACCCACATATTTTTGGGCGATATGTAAACCGACACCACAACCACTATGCGTTCCCTTATACGATGGATCGGCACGAAAGAAGCGATCAAAAATTCTGACTTGTAATTCATCAGGAATACCAATGCCGGTATCTATTATGCTAAATCGCAGTTGAACATAATCATTTTCATTGGCAAGCACTCGGACCTTAATAGTGATACTACCTTTATCAGTGAATTTTATGGCATTCCCTAAAAGGTTTAAGAAAACTCTATGCAGTTTTGTACCATCCGTAATTACGCGCTGTGGAACAGCTTCATCAATTTCAATATGCAACTGTATTTTTTTCATTTGCACAGTTGGCTGTACAAGCTGAGAAATATCCTGGATGTTTTTACGCAGATCAAAAGATTCATCCTGAACATCACTTTCACTAATATTATCGACTGAAATGAGATCCAATACCCCTTTTAACAATTCAAGTAATTGCTCACCACTTTCGTTGATCCAACGAGCATACTGTTTTTGTTCGGGCTCTTGAACTTGCTTCTCTAAAAGCTTCGACATACCCACAATACCACTTAAAGGCGTATGGATATCATGGCTCATATTAGCGATAAACTCCGTTTTAGCTTGGTTTGCAACTTCGGCATTTTCTTTTGCGCGGCGTAAAGCAACTTCCATTTTCTTGCGTTCAGTGATGTCCAGAGAAATCCCTAGCACACCAATAATTTCATTATTCTTATTACGTAAAGGGACTTTTTGTGAAATATAAATAGCCATTCCATTCGCCATTACAGCGTATTCTTCTGCGGTATGTGGTATTCCCGTTTCCATTACCAAATTGTTGACTTTGTTTAACTCTTCAGCTTGATCTTTCCATGGCATATCGAAATTAGTTTTACCAACAATATCTTTTCTTGACGACAATTGAGCGTTCTTAGCTTGTAAATCATTACACCCCAAAAAAATATTATTTCTATCTAGCCAATAAACATGCCCAGGCATTAGAGCAATGATACCTTCATAATAATCATGAATGCTTTGCAATTCATTTTTAAATTTTTGCTTTTCTTCTTCCATACGGGCAGTCAAACGATAAATTTCGTCATTCTTTTCATCAATAATCTTTTGCAACTCATTTATTTTTTCGAAATCCATCTTCCACCTTCGATAATCATAATATTCAGAAGACCACACCATCATAAGTTAACGATTATTCTCACAAAATTCCACGAAATAAAGAGGATACTTTGCACATTATCAATATCAACCCTCTTCACTATGAAAATCTACTCTTCTCTCTAGATAGTAGCAGAGATTATAACTTAATTATGAGGCACGAAGTGAGTTATTTTTCATCATTTTTTATCATAATGATCTATTTTTGTGCTACAATTAGGTCCAAAACATAAAGATAATATTAAAATACTTAATATTAGCCTAATAATCGTCAAGTATAATTAGCCAAATTTTTTAACCAGTAGAGAACACCACATTGGTTGGTGGATGTATAAAACTCTAAGGACCGTAAATGCCAAAAAAGCTTGTCAAGGGTTTCAAAGACGGTAAAGTTACCCAAACCAGTTTTGTCGGAAACTCAAAAAGCCTCTTCTCCTCATTAAAAACCACTAAAGACTTAGTTCTTCTCAGTATTGCTGGAAACGAACTCTGTGCTGGTGAATACCTGCAAGGCATTGTTAAGCAAGCTGTTGTGAACCATGAAGGCAATCTGAACCCAGGGGAGCAAAGAGGTAAAACAACTTTTTTAATTGCAGATGAAATTTATTGGCACAATTTAAAAAAATTAGATCCTTCAGATAATGATGTTGCTGATCTTAAAGCCCAAGCCACGCAATTAGGAGATAGCTATTTTACCGATAATATAGCCGCTTTTTTAGCACCATTGGGTTTAACCCCTGAGGAATTTAATAATGCGCATGGGGAAAAAACGGTTACCGAAAAAATCGCTATTATTAACGAATTAGCTGCAGAACAAGGCAAAAATTTTGAAATAGTGCGCTGGCAAACTTGGGTTAGCCAAGACAGCACAAAGCAAATAGAAAAAATGATACCTCTTTATGAATCAGTAGAGGGGCTAAGCGATAGTATTTCTTTGGCTGTAAATGACTTTGCCAAACGCCATAGTGACGACAATAATCCTGGAAGCAAGGAGCTGTGGAAACACCGCTCTAGAGACTACCTCACTGAAGAATGCCCTTCTGTAATGTGGCTAGCGGCTTCTTTAGGGTATAACTTTGTTATTTACCCGGGTGAAATGATACCTCCTTTTGGAACAACAAAGGATTTCTTCGTTGTCGGAGAACATAAAGCAAGAATAGAGAATGGAGCAAATATTAAAGAAGCCTGCACTCATTCTGAGTTTTGTATCCATGTTAAAGATCCCAGGCGTTTAGTTAATTGGCTAGAGGTTCATTTCCAAAAAAGTCCTCTTACACCTCCTAAAAAACCCGAAATGGTTGAGTCGGAGCAATCTGTTCCAGTTCCTCCTAAACAAATTTCCAGTACAGTTTTACGTGGTACTAATACCTTTTTCGCCCCCACTCAAGGTAATAACCTGATTTCAAACGAAAATAATACACCACTCCAAGACGAGTTTGTTTTGGAGAGAACCTCTACTGAAGGCGAACTTACTGGCGATAAAGGCGTATCGAATGAGCAGAGAGTATTGATGGAGTCGTTGATTACAGGAATTAATCAAGCGCTAGGCCAGGAGGAGCCTCAAATCCCCTCCAAACAACGAAAATCGAAAAAGCATGAGCAAGAAAATCTAACTGATATGTTTCGTGGCATTGCGTTAGGTATTATGGAGACACCCACAATGAGTGTTCCAACAAAGTTAGAAATACTGACAAAACTTGTTGACGACTTCACTAGTAAACATATACCACAAGTTCAGCTCTCTCTACAAAAAAAGCCCCCTGAATCTTGTCCAGCGTCAGATACTCCAGAGCCGAGTAATAGAACAAGGCGAGTACTCTAACTGCTTCTCCAGAAAAATTTGGCATCAAGGTTATTATCTTACTGAATCATACCCACCTTTGATGCCTGTTTTTGAAAAAACGATTTGCCATAACTGCATCACACGCGAATTAAAACCACCCGCACAACACAATAAATAGTAATTCCACATACGAAAAAACGTTTCGTCATAGTTAGCTTTTATTAACTGCCAGTGTTGATTAAAATTATTATGCCAAGCCATCAATGTTTTATAGTAATCAACACCAAAATTATGCCAATCTTCCATTATCAATAACTTCTCTGTTGCCTTCCCAATTTGCATAACCGAAGGCAACATGCCATTAGGAAAAATGTATTTTGCAATCCAGGGCATTACCTGAGTCGTCGTTTCATTACCTCCTATAGTATGCAACAAGAATAACCCTTCATCGACTAAACAATGATGTACTATTTGCATATAATGGCGGTAATTCATGTATCCAACATGCTCAAACATACCAAGCGAAACGATACGATCGAATTTTTCATCCACATCACGATAATCCTGGAAACGTATTTCTACGGGCAGATTTTTGCAGCGCTCTTTGGCCAACTCATATTGTTGCTTAGAAATGGTTATGCCAACCACCTCCACATCATATTTTTCCGCTGCATATTTAGCCAAAGCCCCCCAACCACAGCCAATATCAAGTAAACGCATACCTGGTTTAAGTAATAACTTCCTGCAAGACAAATCTAATTTGGCCAATTGCGCTTGCTCTAAAGTTTGCGCATTCTTCCAATAACCACAGGTATAATTCATATTACTGTCTAACATGGCTTTAAATAAGTCATTACCAAGATCATAATGTTTTCTTCCAACCTGTAAGGAGCGCCTTTTGTTTTGAAAGTTGAAAATCCTCGATAGTAGTAATTTAAATGCAAAGCGGAAGTTAACTCTTAGTTTATTTTCAATGTTTGCCTCAACAATGCGAGTAATTAACATATCAATACGGGGGCAATCCCACCAACCTTCCATATAAGCTTCACCTAAACCCAAATCTGCATCATGCAAGACACGGGCATAAAACTGCTCATTATGAATTTGTGGATCCCAAAGTGCGTGGCCATTAATAGTAACGCCTGCTACCTGGAGAAGATCAGTAATCATTGCCCTAGCCAAATTTTTCTTCATGAAAATGATCCATTCAGTCCATTTATTTGGATTAATTAATCAAGAATTAAGCCAATTTAACTCAAATAAACTGCTTGGAAAGCATTTTCAGCGACTATTAAAATCGTAATTAAAACAACGGATTTTTATGGCGGGTATAAAGAATTAGGAAGGCTATAAAGAAAGAGTAGTACCCTTGTCGCAGTTCGTCATTAAAAAGTGGATTCCTCTTGAGATGTTTTAGGCTTCTTAATACAGGTTAAGCTTGCACACCACATCTACAATCTGGCCTCCATAATTTGTCTTATTAGCCGGACAAGAAATACTACATCTTAGTTTTAAAGATAACTCAGTCATTCTGTAATTGCAAATGAGGAATTGTTAAATTATAGAAAACAATATCAATCGGTTCTCTCTTCGAATAATTGTATCATGATGAAATCATTGAAAAAAAGTACTATTCCCTGTTAAAGATCCACTGCCTGAAGGGGTTTATTAAAAAGAGCCAGAACAACCTCCTAGCGAGGTGAGAGAAAAGATCAAGCACCTTGCTGCGGTTGTTGCTGCTCATTAATCGCTTATTTATGGAGCATCAGTTATAGAAATGCTTCCAGTTACCCCCTGTGCCTGTATGGTTGGTACATACATGGATTCAGCAAAAACTGGAGGCACTTTATATGTTCCTATATTGGTCGCTTTGATGCGATAAACAAGCTCTTTAGCATTTTGATCGACATTCATAAAGAAAACTACTCGATCTTCTCGTATGTCTGCATAGTCAACATTATCGGTACTAACAGAATCGCGTATTACCTCAAAACCTCCTGGTAGCAGATCAACAACAGCCACATGACTCAAGTAACTATCATTTAAGGCTCTCAATTGAATATGAACTTCAATATCGCTACCTAATGTGGCACTGGTGATCACCTTTCCATCTAAATCACGGTACTCACGATAAATCTCCAAGCCCTGCTTGAGGGGTTCAGTTGACAATTTTTTATCAAAACCTGCCTGGGTAAGCTGATAAAAATAAATTTGCTTACCAGGGCTATTAAAGGTAATTTGCTTCACATTTTCGTCAATACTGACCTTTTGATAAGTATTATCAAGAGTAGTCAACGTTTTTTGCTGGTTATCGTTAAAAATCTCGTTAATTGTGAAAGTAGCATGATTACTTGTTTGATTAGCTTGCCCATAAGCACTCAATGCCAAACTTGTATAACCTGACAGGAGAGTATTGATTTCATCGCTATTCATTGCCGTTACCAGCGGTTCTACCAACTTATTGCCTAGACTCACTAAACGCTCAGGGAAATGACGGGCCACCAAGTACAAATATTGTGCATTACCAATGTTTTGGTCATAAAAATCCGTCGCATCCGCTCTATTTTCTTGCGCTTTGTAACCTGTAATCAATCGCTCAGCTTCAGAAGCACTTTTCAATAATTGATAAGTCGCTGCCATATAAGCACTGCTAATATCTTGTCGCCATACCTCTTTATGATTTTGTTCCAAATAAATTTGCAGGTTAGTTAAATAATTAGTGGTAACAATTTCATTGCGCGTCAAAATATAAATAGCGTAGGCCTGAATGCGTGCTACATCAAGGCTGGTAGCATTTTGCGCAGCCAAATCTTTAAGGTAGGCAATCCCTGCACTAAACATTTCATTAGGTACACTATACCCTTGTGCTCTGGCCTCTGTAAGGAAATGCATTGCATAGACGGTTGAGAAACTATTACTATTATTCTCACCCAAGCCCGGCCAATAACTAAACGCTCCACTCGACATTTGCCGTTGTCCCAGCATTTGCACAGTGGTTAAAATTTTCTCCGTAATTGCTCGGGTATCATTGGCAAACCAGGATTGACCGGCCATCGCCAACAAAGGCATCGCTTTACTGGTTAATTGTTCCGTACACCCATAAGGGAAATCCTCTAAGTAACGTTGTAAACCAAACACTAGAATTAAAGGACTGCTGGAAATAGCTGCCTCTACTTTACGGTATTCGGGATAAAGAGAACGCTCCAGAACAAAAGATTTACTTGCACTCTGAGAACTCCCGCTGATTAAGGAAGTAGTAAAATTACTTGCAGGCCGTACACTGAGGGTAGCATCCATGCTACTAAATTTATCCCCAGTATTAGCGACCAGAGTCATTTTGGCAGAACCCAAAGAGGGTTTTGCCCGCAGTTTAAACCGAACGGTCTTCTCTTGCCCTTCACTAATTTCTACAGATTCAGTGGCGGAACCCAATATTTCAAGTTCCGGTGTAGTCTTTAGTTGAACAGTAACATCAGCATTAGCGCCAGAATTTTTCGCATTATTAGCAATACTGGCTGTGATTTCGAACTCATCACCAGGCGCCACGAAAGTAGGTGTGTTTGGATTGATGACAAAATTACCGCGAACCTCCGATTTCTTTTCAGCTGCACCGACAGAATCATTTGCAACAGCAACAGCCATTACTCTCAAGGTGCCATTGAAATAATCAGGGATCTGATAAACCAACTGCCGTGGCGTTGAGTCGGTATCAACAATACCTGACCAATAAGCAACCGGCAGATCCGTTTTACGTTTGAAAGGATTCAGGTTCGAGGCCAGGAGCTCTTCTCCACCGTCACCTCCAACTGCAGAAAGCTCTCGTTCCATAATAAACTTCGGTAAAATCTGATCAACCGTTTGTTGAGTAACTACTTCCAGAGCTCGCTTTTGGAAAAAGAAAGCAAGTGGATCAGGTGTTTGATATCTGCCTACTTGTAAAATACCTTCATCAACAGCAAACAGGATAATTTTACCGGGTTTATCACTTTTATATTCTATTGGGAACGGCTCACCTGGACGTGCCAATGCTGGTGTATTTAGATCAATATGAACGGCATGCTTCTCATGATCCACCTTAAATGGAATAACACTGTAGCTAAGAGGACTAATGAAAATATCCGGTGAATTCCAATCACGAACAAAAGCAACATTCACATAGCCGTTACCTTGAAAATCGCTGGGGATATGAATTTTCTGTACGGAACTGGTCGTGTCAGCTTTAAACCATTGGACTGCATAAACCTTATCTCTCTCTATAGTGATTAGGCCAGCACCGGTATAGGGTGCTGTAATTTGCAACTCAATATCTTCATCCGCCTTATATTCTTCTTTATTTAATTTAACACTAAGCTCAGCATTTTTAGCTAAAGGTAACTGACTAGCGCCTACAACACTAAATTTTAAACGACTCAATTCTGTATTGTTTTTATCGAGTATATTGATGGCAAAATCGCCGATCTGGTCGGTAGATAAAACATAATGACTACCCTGCTCATCAACAGTAAATGGCTTGGTACTAAGCACCGTTGTTTGAATAATGGATTGGTATTGATAAGTTCCATCTGATTTTTTAACTAGAGTAGACACTGGATGTAAGGCAACCAGTTGTATTTTTAAATCCTTAACCGCTTGTTGGTTTAATTGCGGATTTACAGCAATGAAATTCACACTGCGTTGGCTATTCTGCTTGATGTAAGCCAAATCACCGTCTGGTTTATAACCAATAAAATAAGGAAGTGGGCTAACTAATGCCGTAGATTGGGTCGTGACACTACGACCACCTTCAGCCTCAAAACCTTCCGCAAAAAAAGTTAATTGATAAGTCGCCTTATCAAAACGCTCCAAATTCAAATCAAATTGTGCTTGACCTTTATCGTCTGTGGTTACCGTAGCTAAGTTATCAGTAAATACTTTCGGCGGCTTGTTTGGATCAAGAAGCGGATCAGCAAACACGTAGTCAGGGTATTTATCAAATTGAACACGCTGAGGAGTTAACAAAATTTTTGCAGCTATTTTTCTATCAACTGCAGGCGCACCATACAAATTCCATAAACCTACTTTTGCAATAAGTCCCGCAGGAGAAACCCAACCTTCTACAGGTTCTGGTGCTAGATGCGAATTGATACGCATGCGATCCGGTAAAAACTCAGCGACACGAACAGTTGTTGAGCCAAGCAGGCTGTCGGGATGATTGTCCTTAACGATATAAAGATTGATCAGGTATTGCCCTGTTGGCGAAGTTGCATTCGTTTGAAAATCCAAACTTAAATACCCACTCGCATCCAACGTCAATTTTTGATCCTGGATTGTAGTTCCACGCGGATCAATGACTGTCGCCTGAAGAGGCAAACCAGCAGGCTGCGGTTGGGCATAAATTTGTTTTACGATCATCCCTAAATGGACTTTATCGCCAGGACGATAGATGCCACGATCTGAAAATAAATAAGCACTTAAACTATGTAATTCTTGGTTATTGTTATAGACACCACCAATATCATAGCGTGAATAATTTAATTGGCGATTGTAGTTAGAGTATGGAATAAAAGAAACATCGCTACCAAAACTGGCAAGATAAACAGTAGGTTCCCGGTCTTCAATAAAATCCTTCAATCCTGGAAAATTGACTCGGCCTTGGACATCCGATGTACGCGTCAAAATAGGAAGACCATTTTTACCTAAAACAGTGACATTGGCATTAGCAACAGGCACGCCTTGGGTAATCGATTGTACAAATACATCATGACTACCATCGTTGTTATCTTTGACCACCAACCCCAAATCAGTGATTAAAACCAATCGACTTGTTTTGACATCCAAAGGCTGTTGTTGTTCAATATCCCAGCCTGTAGCCTGCAACAGGAATAATCCCTGTGGCCCGCCGGTATTCATTTCCGTGGAAAGATACTTGGTTAAATCCAAAGCGGTATATTGCTGTTTCGTTAAATCCGTCGAATCAAATTGCCTTATTTCAGAGAAAATTTCACTTATATTTTGTTGATTAAAGCTTTGGTTAATAAAGTAAGGGTTATTAAAATCACCCTGCGTTTGTGTCACCAATTGATTGACATTATCCGGCAGCACCCGCGCGATAGAAAACTTAACGGCGGGTAAACCACGAATAGTAACTGACAATTTTTTCTCACCACCTAAAGCGAGCAAAGCTCCTTTATGAAGAAAACTAATTTCTTTTGGATACTCAGGTACTTTAATAATCGCAGCATAATCATTCGTTAAAACAAAATCACCGAAAGCACGAACACCTTTATCCAATTTAAGATAAATATAACGTGGAGTTTGAGCATTAAATCTATAACTATGCAAGGTCGCATAATTCCTGTCTGCAGGAAGAGGCTGCATAGGCAATGCAGTTGAAAGCGCCAAAATATTTGCCGTCACTTCTCCTGGATTTTGCCATTCATAATTTTTCTTTTCTTCTTCTGCCGCTGTAGCTGGGTAGTTTTCTGGTAATAAATAAACATGTAAAGATTTATTAATTTCAGCGTCAGTAACCCCTAAGGTTGTCTCTACAGTTAACATTTGTTCTGGTCTATCCTGTTCATTACGAATGATGGACGCAGACGCCGTACTAACTTTGAAATAATCACCGCTATCCGGAATTAAAAGATTTTGGGAAACAATCTCACTTGTTTCAGAGGAATCAGTTGCAGATTTTACGCCTTTATCAATAGTTAAGAGTAGATAACGCGATACTTCTGGCAGCGATAAGGTTTCAGAATGCAAATAAGCGGTACGCTTAAATTTGTCATAGGTCACTGTAAATTTATATTTTTGCGCCCCTAAATCCAATCGCTCCGTTTTCAAGGCTTCAAGCATAAGAGAAATTTTACGCTCAAGACTATCCGGATCAACGGGGAAATTGAAATTAATCGTGGCAATTGCTTGTCGAATTTTAGCATCAACAGGATCTTGATAAAACTTAAATTCAGTAATCGTGGCCTGGAAAGGCTCGGTAGAAAAAGAATAGTCAAAACGTTCCATTTTTGCTGACGTCGCAAAAGCATGTTTGGCAAAATGAATATCGTAGGTTTGTCCTGCCGGCCAATCGCGATCCGGTGTAAATACCAAACGGCTATCATTCTCCCATCGCCATTTCCCTGGCATGGCAGGTGATAACTCAATGCCCTCTGGAACTTCTTTACCAATTAATTGAAGTGGTGCCACTGATTGTGTAACAAAATTATCCTGCCCCTCTTTGAAACCAAAATCAATAGTTAAGTTATCTGGAACAAGCGTTTCTTCCTCAGTCAAGGGTGTAATTTTAGGTGCCGTAATTGAGGCAGTTACCAGCTGAGGTTTTGGTTGATTTTTGTACCAATAATAACCATAACCCAAACCAAAGAGTACAATGAAAGCGGCACTCACAATCCCCCAAAAAGGTTTTGGGCTTGCAATAGCTTTACGCCGCAGGAAAGCGAGCCAGGGAGGACTACTCCAGTTGAATTTACCGAGTATAAGAGCAAAAAAAGAACCGATAGCGGCACCCAACTTAGTAAACGGTTTTTTGTTCATATATAATCCAACTTGACAGGAAGGTATATTATGCCATAGGGTGGCTAACTATATTAGATAGCTGTCCAGCTTTTTAACGACATTTCATCACAATTTGATGTAATTAACATGCAAATTACACCTATCCCCCTCTTCATGCTGTATAGTAGTACTCACTATGAAGAAGTTTTGTAAAATCTCTAGCATAATACTAGTTTTTGTTTTTGTCAGTGGATGGACAATACTATTTTTTTCACCTAAACCCGCTTTATTAAGCGGGATCAGCTTTTCCACCGCCGTGTATGATGAACAACAGCATTTACTGCGCCTGACTCTCAGTCGTGACGATAAATACCGCTTGTTCACTCCTTTAGATAAAATCTCCAAACAACTGGTTGCCGCCACCTTATTACAAGAAGATCAATATTACCGCTGGCATTATGGGATTAATCCTTTTGCGACGCTTAAGGCGGGTTGGCAAACCTATGTCATCAAATCGCGCCGAATTGGTGCCTCAACCATTACAATGCAAGTCGCCCGCCTTCGCTTTGGCATTAATTCAAAAAAATTCTCAGGAAAACTTTGGCAAATTATCCGCGCGCTACAACTGGAAAGGCATTACAGCAAAGACGAAATTTTGGAAGCCTATTTAAACCTTGCGCCATATGGCGGCAACGTGGAAGGAGTTGGGGCTGCAAGCTTAATTTATTTTGCTAAACCAGTTAAGAATCTTAGCCTACCAGAGGCATTAACTTTAAGTATTATTCCACAAAACCCGACACAACGAACCTCTCAAAATAAAAATCTTAAGCAAATTCGCGATAAGCTTTTTAGCCGTTGGCTCACTCAACATCCAGAGGATGAGAATAAAAAATCGGCTATTGATTTGCCGCTGGCAATACAAAATGTCCATTCCCTACCGTTTGCTGCTCCTCATTTAGTTAATACAATATTGAATACAACTCCCCCTCAACAACAAGAGATAACAACTACCTTAGATATACGCTTACAAGCTATTTTGGAGCGTATTACCCGTAATTATTTAGCACGGAAAAAAGGAATCGGTGCTTTTAATGCAGCAATTTTATTAGTTGATAGCCGTGATATGAGTGTCAAGGGATTGGTAGGCTCTGCCAATTTTTTTAATAAAGCGATTAGTGGACAAATTAATGGCACAGAAACCAAGCGGTCGCCTGGCTCTACTTTAAAACCTTTCATTTATGGTTTAGCACTTGATCAAGGCTTAATTCACCCTAATACCGTACTAAAAGATGTACCTCACAGTTTCGGCGGCTATAACCCGGAGAATTTTGATTATGATTTTATGGGGCCCATCAAAGCAAAGGATGCTTTAATCCTAAGCCGTAATATCCCAGCCATTTATCTTGCCAGCCAGTTGAGTAATCCTACTCTACATGAGCTACTGGAAAAAGCGCAGGTCGCTAATTTGAAGTCAGAATCCTACTATGGCCTGGCTTTAAGTCTTGGTGGTGCTGAACTAACCATGCGAGAACTCACTGGCTTATATGCCATGTTAGTGAATGATGGACTGTGGCATCCTTTGCGGATGCGAAAAGATGAACCCATACCTCCTGGTAAACGCTTACTCAGTCCCGAGGCAAGTTTCCTGGTATTAGATATGTTGAAAGATACTCCCAGACCTGAAGCTGCTTATACACCAACTAATCATAAAACAGCAGTGGCATGGAAAACAGGAACCTCTTCAGGCTATCGAGATGCCTGGTCAGTAGGGATCTTTGGCCCCTATGTTTTAACAGTATGGATTGGCAATTTTGATAATAAAAGCAATCCTGCTTTTGTTGGAAAGAATATAGCAGCGCCTTTATTTTTTGAACTGATTGATGCAATTAGGCATGAAAGAGGTCCTATACCAATTGTAGAAAAACGTCCAGAAAGGATGCATCTAACGCAAGTTGAGGTTTGTAAAGCCTCCGGAATGTTACCTACCCGTTATTGCTACGATACAGAAATGACTTGGTTTATCCCAGGAAAATCTCCCATTAAATCCGATACTATTTATCGTGAGATTGCTATCGATAAAAATACTGGCTTGCGTACTTGTCATTTCGATGACAATACTCGCTTCGAAATCTATGAGTTCTGGCCCTCCGATTTACTTAGAATATTTAAACAAGCCGGCATTCAGCGTCGCACTCCCCCCTTTTTTGATCCCAGTTGTTCACCACAAGGGCATCCAGGTTTAAGTCCACAGATTACCTCACCCCAAACAGGTTTAAGTTACATCCTGCGCACTAATGCATCCGAGAAAACCCAGATCCCGTTTATTGCAGTCACTGATGCCGGTATAGAAACACTGTATTGGTTTATTAATGAAACCTATTTGGCAAAAACCCGCGCCGACCAGCCTTTCTTATGGCAAGCCAAAGCAGGGAAATTTGTGGTCCGTGTAGTTGATGATCATGGCTTGTCAGATGCACGCGATATTGAAATTCAAATAAGCAATTAATGAGTTCAATATAAAAAAAAGATCCAGCATTTTAAAGTGAAAATAAATCCTCTCCAAAGAGATTTTGTTGTACATAAGAAGCTGTATCACTCACGGGATAAAACTGCACTCCTAATCCCAACAACCTGATCGCTTGATTCCTGTTAGCGTGAATTTTGTGAAACAAATCGTTATACCGTTTTAAAACGAGTTGTTCGCTTTTTATTTCGGCTGTTACCTGCTTGAAATCACTAAATTTTATTTTAATGAATTGCGTCTTAATTAACCGATTAGGCGCGGATGTTTGAAGTCTTCTTGTAAGACTCAAATACAAGTGATGAATTATTTCAATACAATGCCTATAACTGTTAGTATCTTGTTCAAGCGTTGTTTCGACACTCAATGACTTCCTTATTCTATTAGGCTCAACCGGCCGATTATCAATACCTCGGGATTGGTTATAGAGATGAGCGCCAAATTTACCGAATTGTTGGGTTAGGAACGACAAAGGCAAGTTTTGTGCATCAGCACAGGTAATAATGCCTAGCCTGTGCAGCTTTTGAGCTGTAATCTTACCGACCCCAAACAATTTGTTAATTGGTAATGGCTGAATAAAAGCCTCTACTTGTTCTGGGGCAATAACAAACAAACCATTTGGCTTATGCCAGGCACTCGCTATTTTCGCCAAAAATTTATTAGGTGCTACGCCTGCCGAAGCAGTAATTTTTTCCAACTCTAAGATTTTTCTTCGAATTGCCTGTGCTATCCAGGTCGCGCTACCTTGATAATTAACAGAATCAGTCACATCAAGATATGCTTCATCAAGTGATAAAGGCTCGACTAAATCAGTAAACTCATGAAAGATGCGATTGATCTTCCTGGAAACCTGAACATATTTAGGCATGTTAACTGGTAAAACGATAAGATCTGGGCAATGGCGCAAAGCGATAGAAGTCGCCATAGCCGAATGAACACCATATTGGCGTGCAATGTAATTACAGGTACAAAGAACACCGCGCTTTCCAGCTGCCCCACCCACAGCCACTGGTTTACCGGCCAAGTCCGGGTTATCACGAATTTCTATAGCTGCATAAAAACAATCCATATCAACATGGATAATTTTTCTTGCTTTATGATTCTGCAGCGTTTTTATTGACATAGCAAAACCGCAAATTGTTAGGAAATCAAATGACTACTGACACGAGGTCAACCAGGACTGAGTATAGCATTTATCGGTAAGACTCATTCACGCCCTTCTGAAAAATGAGATAAGATGTTATTGTTGCCCTATATCAAAAATGCAAAGGATTGTCATGGATTTCAGCGATAAAAAAGTAATCGTTACAGGTGCAAATCGCAGTATAGGGAAAAGAATAGCATTGGCTTTTGCAGAGGAAGGTGCGGATATTGTCATCAGTTATCACAGTGATAACGCAGGCGCCAAAGAAACGGTTGAAGCAATTAAAGCCACCGGCCGTAATGCATTGGCACTTTATGCCGATTTTTCTAAAATGGACAATATTCCCTCTTTCGCTGAACAGGCTCTCATGCATTTAGGGCATGTTGATATTTTAATTAATAACGCAGGCATGCTATGCCGTGAAACCTTGTTTGAGCTGCCTCCAGAAAAAATGCAAGCAGTTTTCCAGGTTAACACCATTTCCCCCCTCTACTTATCCCAGTTGTGTGCAAAAGATATGGTCGATAAAAATACTAAAGGCTGTATTTTGAATATTTCCTCTATTAGCGGCAATGTAACTATGCCCAAAGGCATTGGCTATGGTTCCTCCAAAGCAGCCATGAACAAATGGACCAAACATGCAGCATTGAATCTGGCAGAACATGGAATTCGGGTTAATGCCATAGCTCCAGGGGTCATCGAGGCCGGTATGAATGAAGATACTGCGACAACTAATCCGGCTTTATGGGATTATTTCCTCAGAAATATCCCACTAAAAAGACCTGGCACACCAGATGATGTAGCCAATATGGCTTTATTTCTTGCCTCAGAAAAAGCGGCGTGGATAACCGGGAAAATATTTGAAGTTGATGGGGGGCATGCTTTGTAGGGCAAAATAAATTTAGGCACATAATGACTTGAATTATTTCATTTGACACCAAATTTTTCTTATTCAGCGCATCGCTTTTTGCAATTGCTGAAAATGCTTCAAATGAGTACCCAGATCGCATACTAGAAGTAACTTGGATATATTGGCCATCCTTTTAAGGATGGCTTCCGAAAAAAGCTAGATTATGCTAGGTCGCATGGCTCTAGTCTTATTAGGATTGTCCAGCGGCTGATAAGGCTGATGGCCATTAACAAAATCGTATAACCGGTCAAAATTTCCTTTCTTTGCCTGAAAAGAAAAAGGCCCCTTAATTTTATCTGCGTCTTCTTGTAAAGAAACCCCATAAATATTATGGATTTTCATCAATAATTCACTATAAGGGATTTTATATAGAGGACTGGGGCCCTTTAAAGGAGCCGGAACATTGGGATCGGAGAGATAAACAAAAGGTTCGCCATCACAATTTTCTGCACCAACAATGAGAAGCGAATGACATCCCTCTTTTTCATCAATTGACTTACCAGCAGAATAAATTTTATACGTATCACTCTCTACTTCTAGCTTACAGTTAGAACTATCAAATAATACACAAGGTTCCGTATAAATAACCTGAGGCCCAAATTCTTCAAGCGTTTCCATAAGTGCTTCTATGGGCTTGGTAGGATCCCACCCCGAACCTTCTAATTGAAAACAAGACGCTGCCAGATTCAGTACTGCCTGATGATAGATTGGCGCGAGAAATTCAGGATTATCAAGGGTAAGTCGCAGCATGCTGCCATAATTGTCTCTGGAATTAACGACTGATTTTATACTCTCATTAACATAGTTATTCAGCACTTCTTTGGGCTCAAATGCCGTAATAAAACTTAAACTTGCGATAGTTCTTTGTGCAAGCTTAATAAGATCAATGTTTGCCTTCTGAATTAAAAATTCTTCAAAATCGTCATACTCATAGTCATTGTCAAGAAATTCTTGACAAATCTCTTTATATTGTTGAATTTGGTTTTGAGTTTCGACAGTATCTGAAGAGAGTTTCTTAAATGCGGCCAAATTTTTTTCTAACTCTAATAAATAGTTCTTTACGTCAGCTACCGTTATTTTTTTCAGATCGGAAGCAAGAAAATCGCGTATTTCTTCTAATAACAATTCACAAATTGGTTTATTCGCGTCAATTTTATTAATTGCACGACGATAGGTAGAAAAAACCAATTCAATATGTCGATCCCTATTCGTTGCCAGATATTGATTACCAAAACGAAAGCGCAAAGGATTAAAGGCATATAAGCCACAAGTGTCGCCTTTTTGCGGTGCCTGCATACGATGAACCTGGGGTGCACCTACATACCTTTTCCCACGGTGAAGATCAATTAAGACAAAACCAGATGTTTTGACTAGAAATTTTGGCATCGTATTGCTCATTAAAAAAATTTGAGCAATTATATAGCTTATTTATTAACAGAAAGTTAAAACCCCACTCAAGTCTTACAAATCTGCCCCTGAAATCAAGAATAGTGTCACAGTAGTTCAGTGGCCTTATTTTGTTGCCGTTTATACCACATCAAAGTGCCACCAATTACCGCTGCCGGCATAATTAAAATATTTAAAAAAGGTATAAAACTCAGCAGACTAATTATAAAACCAAATCCCATAGAAAAACGTTTACTGTTTTTTATTTGCTTGCGCATGGTATTAAAATCCACCAAATTATTATCCATAGCGAAATCTTGATACTGCATGCTTAACATCCAGGCATTAAAAATAAACCATAGAAAAGGCAAAAAAGGATGAAGTGGTGGAATCAAAAATAATAGGCACAAACCAATAAAACGAGGTAAATAGTAAAAAATAAATTGCCCCTGCCGTTTTATACTTTGCACAACCATCGTACCTAACGGCCTTTCAGGGACAGCGATGCCATATAATAACTGTTGCGCTTTTTCCGATAATAAACCATTAAACGGCGCGGCAAATACATTAGCCACTACTGAAAATGTGGATAAAAAAACCAGCACAAATAACAAAAAAAATAATAGGGTAAAGACACTACTAAGAAAACTAAGCCAATGAGGCAATTGCTTAATATAATAATCAGTAAATGCAAATAAATAGTGATAACTTAAATAAGCGATACCGCCGTAAAGTAAGAAATTAAATAGTAGCGGTAATACTACAAAACGTCTTAATCCTTGTTGGTTTAGGGCTTTTAATCCAAGAAAAAAACAGGATATTCCTGTAAAAAAAGATTTCATCAATTTCGATACCCACCTATAAAAAAAGTACACAGATTAAACAAAGAGTCAAGTGGGTAAAAGTACCCATGGTTATCTCGAAAACAAAATGATAAATTATTGCGCACTAGCAATCTACTTTGAAAATTATAGTCCTTCTGTAGACGATAAATTTCTCTTCTTGTTGTTAAAAAGGGTGTAATAATATAATGATTCCAACTAGTACGACGAATGACGATAGTATAACAGCTTCTCCTCACAAAAAAGTTATGGTTGCGCAAGTGGAGCAATTTGCTCAGTGGCAATGGCTTCCTGACGATCTCTGGAAAGAAATATTGGCTTATGTTCAGTATGAATACAATCAGCACCACCATGCTTTTTTCAAGCCAGCCTACGCCCGAGTCAATAAGCAATTTAACCAATATGCCAATTTTTTGATGTCGTTCCCCACAGAGAAGAACTATCAATTAATGGTTCATTGTTTAATTGGTAAAGAAGGTGTTGAGCATTTAATCCGTGTTGCATTTCCTACCTCAAAAAATAGCTATCAGGCCTTGTTTAACCACATCAGTCTTGAAGTGGCAAAAATTGTCCCTGACATATCCTTTGAACCGTTTGAAGCAATTTGTAATGAAAAAGAAAACTTCATTCAGAGCTATGATGATTGGAGCGATGTCTTGACCTGTCTTAGCCCGTCTGGGCAAGAATCAGAGATTAAAAGGGAGGAGCTACTTAATCAGCTTTTTGGACTGGATGCAAAAATACAAGAGCGGTTAATGACCCTCACAGCCGACAAAACTTATCATTACGCTTTACTGGCTCTGGCTTATATTCAAAAGAATAAATCTTTGGAAAACCTGGAGAAACTAGCCTGCCTATATGCCGAGACTGGTTTTTTGAGAGGGGCCCTATTTATTCTGGAATTTTGCCAAGGGTTTGGGATATGGCAAGATTCAAGTCAACTCCAGACCTTCCGGTTGGATAAGAACAATTTCTTGCTTAAAGTATTAGAGTCCTCCGTTGTCTGGCCGCCTTTAGGCGAGCGCCTTGGTCGTTATATGATGGATCATTATGCGTTTCATTATGATCTTGGTTTCATTCTGAAAGCACTAGCGGTTTGCAGAACATTTAACCCGGCGGTTAAGCTTTTGTTGCTGGACGTGCGTCATTACAAATCCCCCATGGAGTTGTTGAAGCTTATTGTTGTGGTTGGGGAACATCTGGAAAATTCTGACGATAGCCAATTATTTCCTGCCCAACCACTTGAGGCAGTTGACAGTTTTGTTGCACAGCTGTCGCAGATTGAGCTCAGTGAAGAGGAAGAAAAAGCGAGTGAAGACCTGAATGCTGGAGATGAAGATGAAGGATTTATGCTCGAAGCGGTAAACCTTATGGTCAAAGGAATAAAAGCCCGCATGGAGAACCAAACTTTGTCTTTGCCTTTAAGCATGGTGACTGAAATTGATGATGATGAAGAGGAGAATGAGGCTGTTATGGAACCAGTAGGCGATTTGCAAGAATTCTTTGCGGCCACGCCGGGCATAGCCAATGATCAACAACAATTTTACGATGAAGCTGCAAAACTTTATCAGTCACTTGCATTGACTCACTCACCTGGGAAGGGATACTGAGTTATTAGACCTCTTGCATAA
>NZ_JBLZIO010000009.1:0-136922 GCF_048553315.1 Legionella sp. ST3F1
ACAGCTAGCCGAAATCCAGGCCTTACTTTCCAATACCTGGATAAGACTACCGATTTGTTTCGACCTGCGTTTAAGTGAGCAGGAAAAACAATGTCTTTACTTATCCGCCCAAGGCAAAGGGCTTAAAGAAATTGCCAGTTTTTTAAATGTCTCCATGCGGCGAGTGACTCAATATCGGCAAGCAATCTTTAAAAAACTAGGATGCAGGAATATAACCAGTGCAATTATTGTAGGTATTCGCTACGGTGTGATTAAGAAGGAGAATGTACTGGAAGATTAAATTGGTTTGGTAAGTTGCAAATTTCACTTCCTGTGTCAGCACATCCTTGTGCTGGCTCCCTTTTCACGGACATCATGTCCTGGATATTTGCAACTTCCAATAACGCCAGTATGACTTAATTGCTGATGCTCGTCATTAAGACAAACCTGGTAAATAATGTAAGAAATATCTTACAAATCATCAAGCTGAGGGTGTACCAAGTATGATTTATTATTAGATGTAATCATGGTGGGCAGCGGAATCGAACCCGCGACAATTTTTCCTAACGTATGGTTATCAATGGGATTATATTAATCCCTCCGTTTTTTGGGCAGATATTGGGTGGTTTTTCACAATGGGTTATCGCTGTTTCATCGCCCAGTTAATCGCAGGATGATTCTTAATTCTTTGTGATATTTCCAGATCATTGGTGATAAGTTCAGGTGATATAATCCCCTCGTTTCGAATTTTATTAATGAACAAAAGCTCGTGCTCTTCAAGGGGTAATATGCTGGATAGCTCCTGCCTTAGTTCGCTTATTCTTGCAGTCGCCCATTCTTTTAATTCTCTTGTATTTCTTGAAACAGAGAGCTGATGCATCACTGGAACCAATCGATTGCGCAAATCCGTTAAATCATAATCTATTTGTTCTGGTTCAAGCTTTGAAAACTCAATCCTCGTCATTGCCAAATAGGTGACAAAAGCAAGTTTTAACTTATTTTTATCGATGGGTATCTGGGTTAACAGATAATGCGCATCAAACCAATCCCTGCTCGCACCTCGATCAAATAAAGCAGATAACTTACCTGCCGCTAATTCATGAATATCAAGGACTGGACCATTGAGGGTTTTGTAGGCTTCGATGTTTGGGGATTTTAAACCGATTGGAAACAACGGTTGTCGATACATGAAGTTGATATCAATTTCCAATGAACCCCGCTGCCCCAACAGACTTGGATAAAACCATACCATCTTCCCTCCGGCATGTCTCATGGGTGCTCGATGGCGCTCAAATTGATTTTGTACCATGATCTGCTCAACAGCATCGGCAATCATTGGTTTTTCTTCCAGCATTTTTTCTCGATCAAGTGCTCCAATATAGTTGAGATCGATATCGACAGACAGTCTTGGTAATTGTTCAAAACAGAACAGGTTGAGTGCCGTTCCACCTTTTAGAATGAGGCGCTCTTGCAGGAAAGGAACTGCCATGATTTGTTGAAATACATCAAGCAGCCGATAAACTTTTTCAAGAATTTCCGGTTTATAACCGCCAGCTCGCGCTTGACTCATCAGCTGCTCTTTAGAATTCAACATCAGGTTCTTCCCATGATTGATTGATTACAGATAAAGGTAAATAGATGTTCCAATCTTTAACAAATTGAAATGATTCGCCGGATACCCCCGCTATGTATTGAGCAACTTTGGGCTTTTCTGCAAGCAGAGGAGCCAATTGCTCTTTTGTAACAGCAAAAGCTCCCTGACGTTGACTTAAAAAATACCCCACTTTTGCATTGAGTCGAGCATTGTTCAGCATTAAACAATAATCAATTACCTGATCAATATTCAAAACCGCAAGGCTGCTGAGTGACCGAACGACCTCTTCCCATCCACCACAAAGCTCGATCCGATCCAGTGCATCAACATAGGTGCGAGCGGCATTGGTCACCCTGATATCAACACCTTGCCGGTTTACAGTATCAACATAACTATTTGCTGCTTGTTTTTTTTGTAATGCCTGCGGTGCCGCAACCGATTGATACCAGTGACCATCAAAATCAAACGGTTTGCTTTTTTGCTGAGTAATATAGGTCAATTGTCCAAAGCTGGAATAAGCCACACCCAGTAATTCCAATGCTGAATGATAGCCAATCACGGCATCTTCAGTTGCTTTCCCTGCTACAAGATAAGGATCTATCAGTACACTGTCAGTAGTTTGATTAGGAGGAATAACGGCATATAGCATTCGGCGAATGGGCTTTATTTTGCCTGATTTTGCGTAATAGGTTAATGCAGTATTTACTGATATTGGAGAGATATCGCCGTGAGTTAATTTGAATTGCACAAATTCCTCATGCCTAAAGACTGGGTGTTCAAAGAAAAATTGATCAACTGACATTTGCATTAATCTCCGATAATATGCATATATTAGTACTTATTGGAGATTAATGCAAAAATCATTCATTGTAAAAATGTGATTTAAACTGAACTGGAAAGTCAGTGTAAGAGTAATAATAAGAATAGATGGGGCTTATGGCGTGCTTACTTGGCTTAGTACGCTATACTACTAACAACATCGTAGTATAGAAATATTGGAACTTATAAAACTATGGCTATTGGTGTAGTAGTAGATGGATATTATACCGGTCGTTATTATGCTAAGTGTTTTGGAGCACAAAACCTTAAATGCATGCATGTTCAGAGCACTAAAAACTTGCCTGAATTACTTACTTCCGATTTAGATGCTAAAGACTATTTAAAAACGTTAATCCACTCTGATTTAGAGCAAACCATTTCTGAAATTAATCAGGTGGGAAAACCTATTATTATTGTTCCTGGATCAGATACAGGAATAATTCTTGCAGATAAGCTCGCTAATTTTTATAAGTTGAATACGGCAAATGATGTCACTATTAGTCCTGCGCGAAGAGACAAATTTTTAATGGGAGAAGAAGTACGTAATAACGGCATTAGGACGATTAGGCAAACAAAAGCAAAAAGTGCTTCTGCTGCAATTAAGTGGATAAGCAAGGAGAAGTTGCGCTACCCAATTGTAGTTAAACCGTTGAAAAGTACCGCAGGTGAAGGGTTTACCTTGTGCAAAAATGAAGAAGATGTTGAGAAAAGTTTTGCTCTTTATTTAAATAAGCCTGATTTATTTAATCACTTGAATGAGGAAATGTTAGCACAAGAGTATATTCAGGGGCCTGAATATGCGGTGAATTGCGTTAGTTGTAATGGCTACCATAAAGTAAGTGAGATTTGTCGCTATTCAAAAATAATTACCGAAGAGGGACATTCTTTATATCTATCTATTGACTTTATACCCTTAAATATACCGGAAGCAAACGTGTTATCAAATTATTTATTTAAGGTGTTAGCTGCTTTAAAAATAAAGTATGGGCCTTCTCATACAGAAATCTTTCTTGATGAAAATGGTCCAGTTCTATGTGAAGTGGGGTGCCGTCCTATGGGACCAGCCGCTAGTCCAACTGTGTTTAATGAAATTTATGGGCATAATCAGTTTGATTTGTCAGTAATCGCGTATACCCATCCCGAAGAGTTCATTTCTGTCACAACCAATCTAAAGCGCAGTATAAAACAACACTATAGTTTTGCCTTCATGTACAACACGAAGATAGGGATATTCAATAAATTAAATGATGCCAAAATAAAGCGTTTACCGAGTTTCAAAACCCTGGAGGTATGTGTTGAATCAGGAACGCGTATTAAAAAACCTCGCCATGTAAATGATGCAATCTGCATAGTACATTTAAAGCACCATGATGCGCAGGTTATACAAGCCGATATTAAGCAATTGAGAATATTGGAGCGAGATGATTTGGTCCTGGAAATTTATCCCGATTAGTCTCTGACCCCTTTTCTAGCAAGTGTAGCAAGTGTAGCAAGCGTAGCCTTGGTGCAGCCAAAGGCGTAACCAAGGTTTTATTTGTGGTTTATCGTTGGGTCGCGACCCAACCTACATGAAAGATAAGAATGAATTTTAATTTGGTGGAGGCGGCGGGAATCGAACCCGCGTCCGCAAATCCTCTGCCGTCAGCTCTACATGCGTAGCCTTGTCTATTAAGTTAACCGTGGCCCCTCCGACAGGCAGGATGGTACACGGCGATTCCCTTGATTTAACACCTTGATGCGGGACGGACCAAGATGCGAGCTTATCTTCTATGACCGTTGATTCGATACCGGTAAGCAAGCTCGGTCAACGGGGCGCTGGTTTTATGGCAGCGCACGGTGCGGTTACACTATCAAAGCTTACGCAGCGATAGCTTCACCTGCAAAGTTTTCATCGTTTGCATTTATATTTAGTGAGTCTGATTTACGAGAGTTCTCATTCTCGGCATGCACATCAGGTTTCGCAACCCACGTCGAAACCAGGTCGCCCCCTTTTTTTGTACACTTTTATTATAACACAGAACACAAGGGACAAGTTCAACTCGACTCAATTATTTTCACAGGAAAACACCTGGCTTGTAGAGCAACAAGCCAGGTGCTTTTTTATTAGGGATTAATGCCATTGTGACGCAGAAGGGCATCTACCGTTGCTGCCCGGCCTCTAAACCCATGGTAAGCATCGGCGGCTTTCTTCGAGCCCCCGGCTTCCAGGATAAAATGGAGGAAATCATGTCCTGCCTGCGTGTTGAAGATGCCTTCTTCCTCAAAGCGGGCAAAGGCATCACTGGAGAGGACTTCTGCCCATTTATAACTGTAATAGCCGGCTGCATAACCGCCGCCAAAGATATGGGAGAAACTGTGTTGAAAGCGATTGTAAGATGCAATCGGCACAACCGTCGTTTGTCGACGTACTTCAGTCAGTGTTTTACTGATAAAGTCTGGCGTACGCGGACTAAATTCCAGGTGGATGCGAAAGTCAAACAAAGAAAACTCTAACTGGCGCATCATCGCCATGGCGGATTGGAAATTTTTAGCAGCCAGTAATTTTTCAAAGAGCTCGTCAGGTAAATGCTCACCGCTATCGACGTGCTGCGTCAATAATTGCAGGGCTTTTTGTTCCCAACACCAGTTTTCAAAAAATTGGCTGGGCAGCTCAACCGCATCCCATTCCACGCCGTTAATCCCGGACGCACTGAGATAATGAACTTTGGTTAATACATGGTGTAGGCAATGGCCAAACTCATGGAATAAGGTTAAGACCTCATCGTGAGACAAGGTCGGCATTTTTTTCCCGGCCGGCTTGGCAAAATTACAGGTCAAGGTAGCAACAGGGAGTTGAATACTGTCGTCAGCCAGTTTACGCCGGCTTTGGCAGGAATCCATCCACGCGCCGCCGCGCTTGTGTTGACGGGCAAACAAATCCACATAGATATAACCGCGTACCAGTCCTTTCTCATCCGACACGCGATAGCACTTGACGTCATGATGCCAGATATCCACCCCTTTCACTTCTTCCAGCTTCATTCCATACAGTTTGTTGATGATGGTAAATAAGCCTTCCATCACTTTCGCAAGCGAAAAATAGGGGCGTAGCTCTTCCTGTGAAATCGCATACTGGGCCTGTCGTTTCTTCTCGGAGATATAGGTGATATCCCAGGGTTCAAGCTTGGTTAAGCCATGGTGTTTTTGGGCAAACGCCTGCAACGCCTGGAGCTCGGTTTCTGCCTGATGGTGGGCGCGAATTGATAAGTCGGTCAAAAAATCAATGACCTGTTTTGGCGATTCAGCCATCTTGGTCGCCAGTGATAATTCGGCGTAATTGGCGAAACCTAAGAGCTGTGCTTTCTCATGGCGCAGAGCGAGAATCTCATTCATGACGTGACTATTATCAAATTTTCCAGCCTGGGGTCCTTGTTCGGAGGCACGGGTGGCATACGCTTCATAAAAGGTTTCGCGAAGGGCTCGATCGTCGGCATGAGTAATAATGGCGATATAGCAGGGAAACTCAAGGTTGAACATCCAGCCAGACAAGCCTTTCTCGGCGGCTAATTCAGCGGCGGTATGCAAGGCATGTTCAGGTAAACCCGCCACCCGTTTTTCATCGCTAATGTGCAGGCTAAACGCCTGGGTAGCGTCCAGGACATTGTTTTCAAATTGATTGGATAATTCAGACAAGCGTGTTTGGATCGCTTCAAAACGTTGTTTCTTTTCTGCCGATAAAGCAACGCCAGCCAGTTCAAAATCACGGAGGGTATCTTCAACGATCTTTTGCTGGACAGGATCTAATTGGTCTTTCGCTAAAGACTTAACCGCATCATATAAATCATGGTTATGGCCAATGGCTGCTTCGTACGCGGAAAGCTTGGGTAAACAGGCTTGATAACACTCTCGCAGCGCTTTGGAATTAACAACGGCGTGCAAATGGGATAAAGGCGACCAAAAGCGCTCCAGAACATCGTCTATGTCTTCCAGCGGACGCATCAGATTATCCCAGGTATAGTGGGCATTCTTTTGCGCCAACAGGGTAGTTATCTGCTGAAGGTTATCTTGTAAAAGCGAGTCAAGGCGGTTCACAAAACCCGCCGGATCGAGAGAAGTAAATTGTGGCAAACTAGCGGTTGACATAGAGATCCTCAATGCTATCAAAGCCCTAAGGATAGCATTGAACGTATTGAACCTCCATGCTCTTACATAAACGAGGAGTTAGGTGAATCATGCGTGATGATAGGGTCGCTGCTTGCCAGGGGGGACTGACTAACTAGAAAGTGAGGCTCACTATTTGAATGAGACATTCCTTTCTCATTAGAAATCAACTTTCCCATACCTTTGCGGACTTCCTCCTCTAAGCCAGTGTTCTTGGGTGGTTCTGTAGGCTCGCTAGGACGAAACAAGGTGAGCCCCGTTTCATAGATTGATTTACCACTTTTATCATTCAACGCGATGACGCGATCAACAGGCCTTAGTTGTCCCAGGGCCTGGAGATGTCGATTAACCATGAATGTAGTCGTTAATACGATCAATGCACCGAGAAAGGGAAGAAGTGGCGCCGCTGCGAAAGCCGGGAAGGCGAAGCACATCCCAAACATCAGCGTCTGGGTGTTAACCAGGGTGACAAACAATCGTCTGTCTTCAAAATCTACTCGCTGGGCAAGGTGCTCACGATAGCTTTTTAGCTCTAACCATTCTTTAGTTTCTTCACCCCCCATTTCCAGGGCCATATCGTCATAGATCTTTTGCTGCCCAGTTAAACGGTTGTGTTCAATGCGGGCTCGTAAACGGGCCCAGAGTACGTCGAAGAGAAAGAGGCTAAGCGTGACATAGATACCGAGAGGCGCCAAAGGCCCAGTCAGCACAAAGCAGTTTAGTAATCCTGATGTCATCCACAGGGAATCATTGCCTAATTCAAACCAGCGCTGCTGCAATTGCCCCAGAAACCCCAACCACAATCCCATTCTTTTGTCCTTTGTCGCTGTCCACCAGCTAGGAACAAGAAAATTTAATAAAACGATAGAATTTACGGTTAATCTCGGTGCAAAAAACAGCCAGGAAGCGTGACTGACAATTACTCCCAGGTAAGGGTCAGCGGCTGCCACTTTACGGCCTAACTTGGACTCTATCAGATAATCACGGACGAATTGAAAATCCTTTATGATTGGTACCAAGGTGGTAAACAAACGCCTGCTGCGGCCAAACATCAAACGGGGAAAATTCCAATTGGGGGTCGCGCCCCGTACGCGCTGGCCAGACCAGGAAGACAAGGCAATCGCTTTGTCCTCTGACGCGCCAAACGAATAATTTTGTGTCGCTAATAAGTCCCGAAAGACCTTTTTCTCATCCTGCAGACGCGCAACCTCATGCCCTTCACCCAAAAAATCACGATAAAGGGGGGTTAATA
Organism: Legionella sp. ST3F1; assembly: GCF_048553315.1. Lineage (NCBI taxonomy): Bacteria > Pseudomonadati > Pseudomonadota > Gammaproteobacteria > Legionellales > Legionellaceae > Legionella > Legionella sp. ST3F1. The sequence continues at coordinate 7,785 of NZ_JBLZIO010000009.1, forward strand.
ATTCGGCCATCATCAGGGCAGCAACCAATTGCTCAACCAGCTCAGCTTTACTGACACCGGGACGACTGAAGTCGTGGAGAAGCCTTGTGCAAAGTACGCTATACGTCACGTTCAGCTCAAGATGCTTTGAGATCATTGGATGAAAGAACGTGGCGGGCTGCTTGGCCAGCTCTTTACCAAATTCCCAATTAATGGTTTCGTTATCCCCTGGACTCGTAACAGGTAGTTGATCAATTCCAATTAACGAACCCATGTGTCGCAACACGGCTACTGTCATACAACCCCGAAAATGAGTTAAACCAAAAAATAATCTCAAAAAATAACCAAAAAGTAAAATTTAAATGAACTTAACTACTATTTGCTCCACAAAAGCTCATTATTGTGCATAATTATTACAACAAGCACGCTGCTAACTTGCTGAATAGAAGCTTCTGAGCGACAATAGTGCCCCTAATGATTACATAAGAGAACGCATGAGTCTTTCTAATGATTTAGCCAATGCCATCCGTTTTTTAAGTATCGATGCTGTTGAGCAAGCCCAATCCGGGCATCCAGGCATGCCTTTGGGCATGGCAGATATTGCTACGGTATTATGGAAGAAGTTCCTTAAGCATAATCCTAAAAACCCTCATTGGTTTGATCGGGATCGGTTTGTTTTATCAAACGGCCATGGCTCCATGCTGCTCTATTCCCTATTACATTTAACAGGCTATAACCTAAGCCTGGATGAGCTTAAAAATTTCCGCCAATTGCATTCCAAAACCCCTGGCCATCCTGAACATGCTGATACCCCGGGTGTTGAGACAACAACGGGTCCGTTGGGGCAAGGACTGGCCAATGCGGTGGGTATGGCTATCGCAGAAAAATTATTGGCAAACCACTTTAATCGTTCCGAGCTGGAACTGGTTAATCATTATACCTATACTTTTGTCGGTGACGGTTGCCTGATGGAAGGTATTTCCCATGAAGTCTGTTCGCTCGCCGGCACCTTGGGACTGGGCAAGTTAATTGCCTTTTATGATGACAATGGCATCTCCATTGATGGCAAGGTCGAATCCTGGTTCACTGATGATACCGCCAACCGCTTTAAGGCTTATCATTGGCAAGTGATTGGCCCTATCGATGGCCATGATCCCAGTGCGATTGAAAAAGCCATCGAACAAGCCCGTCAGGAAACGAAAAAGCCCAGTTTAATTATTTGTAAAACCGTGATCGGTTATGGTTCACCGGTTGCCGGCAGCGAAAAATCACATGGTTCCCCCTTGGGAGCCGCCGGTGTCGCCAAGGTGCGAGAACACTTTCATTGGCCTCATCCACCCTTTGTAATCCCTGACGCACTTTACGCCGCATGGAATCATGTCGAACAGGGACAACATGACGAAAGCCACTGGCTTCAAAGCTGTCAAACTTATCAGCAACACCATCCACAAGATTACCAGGAGTTTTTACGTCGTATTAATGGCGATTTACCCGACAACTGGCCAACTCAGAGTGCCGCTTTTATCGAGCAATGCCGTACTAGCGATAAAGCGTTGGCAACGCGTAAAAGCTCCCAGCAATGCATTGAGCAATTTGCTCGTATATTGCCGGAAATGTTGGGTGGTTCCGCTGATTTAACCGGCTCCAACAACACGGATTGGTCGGGTAGTAAAGCGATTAGTGCCGAGGATTTTTCCGGTAACTATCTTTATTATGGTGTGCGCGAATTCGGTATGGCGGCGATTATGAATGGCTTGGCCTTGCATGGCGGCTTTATTCCTTATGGCGGTACTTTCTTAGTCTTTGCCGATTATGCCCGTAATGCAGTGCGCCTAAGTGCGTTAATGAAGCAACGTATTATTTATGTGTTTACCCATGATTCAATCGGCCTGGGTGAAGATGGCCCGACTCATCAACCCATAGAACACGCAGCGATGTTGCGCATGACCCCTAATATGCAGGTATGGCGACCCGCTGATCTGATGGAAACTGCGGTGGCCTGGCAACAGGCGCTTGAACATCATACGGGTCCATCCAGCCTACTGTTATCAAGACAGAATTTGCCTGCTCTAAACCATGATGCAAAGGCCGCTGAACGAATTGAACGAGGCGGTTATATCCTGAGTGATTGCCAGGGATTACCTGATGCCATTCTGTTAGCAACCGGCTCCGAAGTGCAACTGGCTCTCGCTGCTGCAGCGCAAATGACGGCATTAGGGAAAAAAATCCGTGTTGTTTCCATGCCCTGTTGCGAGCGTTTTATTGCTCAGGATAAGAACTATCAGGAAGACGTTTTACCCAATGCGGTCCGCAAGCGAATAGCCATTGAAGCGGCTGCGAGTGGTTATTGGTACCGTTTTGTAGGTTTGGACGGCGCGGTCATTGGTATTGATCGTTTTGGTGTTTCTGCACCCGCTGCGGAAGCTTACAACTATTTAGGCCTTACTGTTGAAAAGATAGTAGCCGCTTTAAAAGCTCTATTTTAAACTGACTCGCTACGAGTCACTGTTATTCGGAGAAGTAGTATGACGATACGAGTCGCTATAAATGGTTACGGCCGCATTGGCCGCTGTATTTTGCGAGCCATTTATGAATATGGGCGTCAAAATGAATTTAATGTAGTAGCGATTAATGATTTATCGGGGATAGAAACCACTGCTCATCTTACTCGCTATGACTCCACGCATGGTCGTTTTGCCAACGATGTCCGTGTGGATGGCGATAATCTAGTGATCGATGGCCATCCTATTCGGGTGATTGCCGAGCGTGATCCGACTGCACTGCCCTGGAAAGCGATGGAAGTTGATGTGGTTTTTGAATGCACAGGCCATTTCACCAGTCGTGATGCAGCCATGAAGCATATTGCAGCGGGTGCCAAAAAAGTTTTAATTTCAGCACCGGGTAAAAATGCCGATGCCACGATTGTCTATGGCGTAAACCATCAAAGTTTGCGGGCAACCGATATCATTGTTTCCAATGCGTCCTGTACGACCAATTGCCTGGCACCCGTCGTTAAACCTCTGAATGATGCGTTGGGTATCGATCATGGCCTGGTCAATACCGTTCATGCTTACACGAAGGATCAAATGTTATTGGACGGCAGCCATAGTGATTTGCGTCGTGCCCGTTCTGCAACGCAATCGATTATTCCCACCAAAACAGGGGCAGCAGTGGCTGTGGGTTTGGTGTTACCAGAATTAGCAGGAAAATTGGATGGTTTTGCCATGCGTGTTCCTACTTTAAATGTGTCTGTTGTCGATTTAACCTTTACTGCGCAACGTGAAACCAGTGTTGCAGAAGTCAATGACATCATGCGTAAAGCAAAAAATGAAATTCTGCATATTTGTGAAGAACCGCTGGTATCTTGCGATTTTAATCATTATCCAGCCTCTGCTGTTTTTGATACCACTCAAACCAAAGTGTTAGGAAATTTAGTAAAGGTAGTTGCCTGGTATGACAATGAATGGGGTTTCTCTAACCGCATGTTAGATACAGCAAACTACATGATGAATCGTTAAGGATAAGTGTAATGAAGTTAATGAAAATGAGCGAAATCAGCCTTCGTGGTAAACGAATACTGATTCGTGAAGATTTAAATGTTCCGATCAAAGACGGACTCATTACCAGTGATCAGCGTCTGCAAGCTGCTTTACCTACTTTACAAGCTGCTCTCGATGAGGGAGCCGCCGTGATGGTGTTGTCCCATTTAGGCCGCCCGGAAGAAGGTAAATTTGATAAGCGTTTTTCTTTGCAGCCAGTCGCTGATTATTTAGCCAAGCACCTTGATTACCCTGTGCGTTTTGAGAGTGATTATTTGGATGGAATCCAAGTCAATAATGGGGAATTGGTGATTTGCGAAAACGTGCGTTTCAACGTGGGTGAGAAAGCCAATGATGATGCCTTAGCGAAAAAATTGGCCAAGCTCTGTGATATTTTCGTCATGGATGCCTTTGGTACGGCGCATCGTGCACAAGCCTCAACCTATGGTGTTGCGAAATATGCACCTGTTGCGGCAGCGGGTCCCTTGCTCGTGCGGGAACTGGAAGCCTTGCAGCATGTCCTGAGGAATCCTGAAAAGCCTATCGTTGCTATTGTTGGCGGCGCTAAAGTGTCCAGTAAATTGAGTCTGCTAAAACAATTGGTTGGTATGGTCGATTACCTCATCCCCGGCGGCGGTATTGCCAATACTTTTTTGAAAGCCCAGGGATTCGAAATTGGGGTGTCACTTTATGAAGAGAACTTGCTTGGGGAAGCCCGTGAAATTTTAGATTTGGCGGTTAAAACAGGCTGTCAAATTCCCTTGCCTTCCGATGTTGTGGTGGGTAAATCGTTTTCAGACAGTTGTCCGGCGTTCAATAAATCACTAAGCAATGTTGCCAGCGATGATATGATTATGGATATCGGTCCTGAAACAGTAAGCCGTTATGTGGATATCATCGACACCGCAAAAACGGTGATTTGGAATGGTCCTGTAGGGGTATTTGAATTCCCGCAGTTTGCCTATGGTACCAGGGCGTTAGCCATTGCCATTGCGGACAGCTCTGCATTTTCAATTGCTGGGGGTGGTGATACCTTGGCTGCGGTGGATCAATATGATTTGAACCAGCAAATTTCTTATATATCGACAGGAGGCGGCGCATTTCTGGAGTTTCTGGAAGGTAAAACACTTCCCGCTGTTGCCATTCTGGAAGAGCGCGCCAATGTTACCACGTCGCACTAAAATCGTTGCGACTCTCGGTCCTGCCTGCAGTGATGTAAAGACGCTCCGTGCGATGCTTACTGCAGGTGTGGATGTTTTACGAGTTAACTTTTCTCATGCCAATGAGACTGTCCTTGCCCTTATCCAACAAGCCCGGGCAATTGCTGCCGAATTAAAACATCCGCTAGCCATTATGGCTGATCTTCAGGGTCCGAAATTAAGGATCGGCGTCTTCAAAAAAGGCAAAATTAATTTGCACGATGGCCAGGCGTTTACCCTTCATTGCGCCAGTCAGGAACCGGGTGACCAACAGGAAGTCAGTGTTGCTTATAGCAACTTATGTTATGAGTTGGCCGTGGCTGATCGCCTGTTGCTCGATGATGGCTTAATCGAATTGGAAGTGGTGGACATTAAACCGCCTTTAATCCATTGCCAGGTGATTGAAGGGGGGGTATTGCATAGCAACAAAGGCTTAAACCGCAAAGGGGGAGGCCTGGCAGCCAGAACCCTGACTGAAAAAGACAAGAAAGATTTAGAAACGGCTATTGCGATTGATGCGGATTACCTTTGCCTTTCTTTTGTTAAAGATGCAAAAGACATTAGTGATGTGCACGATTTATTGAAACAATTTGGTGGTATCGATATACCGATTGTTGCAAAAATAGAACGAACGGAAGCCTTGCAGCATTTAACGGAGATCATTAACGCGGCTGATGCCATTATTGTTGCCCGGGGTGATTTGGGTGTGGAAATTGGAGCGGCAGAAGTCCCGGCCATCCAAAAGCGTATTATCGAGCAAAGTCGTCGCCTGGATAAAGTAGTCATTACCGCGACTCAAATGATGGAATCCATGATTAATCAGCCGCAACCCACGCGTGCAGAAGTATCTGATGTTGCCAACGCGATCCTCGATGGTACGGATGCAGTGATGTTATCTGCCGAGACTGCCGCCGGTCATTTTCCCGTGAAAGTGATTAGTATGGTCGATAAAATTTGTCGCAGTGCAGAAAAGCATGCCGCTTTCTTCTATCAGGCGGATAATGAAAGCTGTCATTATCATCGCGCTGATCAGGCGATTGCCATGGCGACTATCCATGCTGCCAATCACTTTCCTATTAAAGCAATCGTTGCCCTCACTGAATCGGGAGCCACGGCTATCTGGATGTCACGGCAACATAGCAATGTTCCTATTTATGCAGTAACCGCGAATGCCCGTACAGTGAGTAAATTAAGTTTGGTCAATAATGTTTTTCCTATCCTGCTTGATTACCATCATCTGGCAAGTGAGGCAATTAATGAGCAAATAATTGCCCATCTTTTAGAGCTTGGTTTGTTAGAAAATAACGCGTATGTGCTTTTAACAAGAGGGCGTCTGATTGGCGAAGCGGGTGGAACCAATTGTATGGAAATCATCCGCGCTACAGATTAGAAATGCAGTGTATCCTTCTTGCTGTCTTGAACGACCTGATATTGCCAGAAACGACCTTGTCAAAACCGCAGCTTTTCCAGCGTTAGAAAAGCAGTTTCAAATCACTTCAATAAATCGGATCCGTCAACAAAAATCAAGCGAACTACTCAGCGGTCTCTTCTTCCATTTCAACCTTACGTGATAATCCCAATTTTTCTTTTAAACGGGCTACCGCATCGGGATCAAACTGACGTGATGTTTTATGCTTGACGACTATGGCTGCTGCCGAACGCTGTGGTTGCACCAGGGCGTTTTGTGCACTAAATGCGGGTGTACGTTCTGGATAGGGAATAAAGTCTGGTGTCTGGTTAATCCCGTGTGAGGAGGGTTTGCTATAACTGCTGGATGTTTTAACAGGCGCTGCTTTGCGTGCGTTTCGTGCACTTTTTTCAATACGTTTTTTAATTTTGGTCGCTGCTTTTTCTGCTTCCTCTTCGGTGACCATTTCAGTAGGCGCACCCGTTAAATCAACCCGCATTTCACGCGCTTTCAGGCAAGTGAGATAATCAATACGACGAGTAAACAAAACAACGGCTTCACGCAATTTACTTTTTGAGATACCTGCTTCGGCAGCCTTATCAGCATAGGCTAAAACGTCATTCATGATCCCAATTTTCAAGGGGCGAATGTGCAGGCTATTGTCAAATACTTCAGGGAAGGTAGCGGCAAGCCACAGTAAGGCTTCATTACGCGCTTTTTTGGATTGATTTTTTTGTGTTTTATTCAGTATTGCTGTGCGTGGATGAAGTTCTTGCCTTCTCATTGTACTACCCTTGTTAGATAACGCTTAACGGCTACAGTAAAAGACGATGCCGCTGGAAAATACTTGGGAAAAGTTGCGGAATATCGTTTCGCTGTATCGGAAAAACAAAAAAATTCGCTGTAAAATGCGCATACAATGTACAGCGTTTGGATCCCATTTGCAAGCTTTGCATCACCAGCAAATCAGCACGAGAAATTTCTTTTCTCGGATGACCAAGCCAAGGCAAATCGATATGCAGCGACTTTATAGCAACCAAGAAACAGGGCTTGCTTCTTTCTCAATAAAAATTTAAGGTGGGTTGTATTAGAACTCCTGGTTCGGTGTATACTTTAGCTAGTGCAATGTGAAGGTTATTAGCATGATAAAACGTATGTTCATGACATTTCTTGCTGTTTTTTTTCCCTGGCTCATACTGTTCATGGATGATAATCCTGGTGGCGGTGTGGTAGCCTTGATTATGCAAGCGACAATCATTGGCTGGTTTCCTGCCAGTCTTTGGGCATTGCGCATAGTCAATGAAAAAGCAATGGCTGAGCGGGTCGCCCGTGCGGAAAAAGTCGTTCGTGATGCGCAAGAAAAATCGAAACAAAAAGAAACCAGACCCTAAAAGATCCTCTCTACGCTTATTTAATCGGAGATAGCATGCCCGCTCGAGTCATTGTCAATGGTGCCCAAGGAAAAATGGGAGTACTTGCCTGTGAAACCATTAAAAATCATCCTGATTTCGAATTAGTAGCGGGGTTGGGCCGTCAGGATAACCTGCGCCAGGCAATTAGAGAAAAACAGGCCGCGATCGTCGTTGATCTTACCCGTGCTGACTCTGTCTATGAGAATAGTGTAACCATTATCGAAAGCGGTGCTCATCCCGTTATCGGTACTAGCGGCCTTGTTGAGGAGCAAATCCAACATTTGCAAAGTCTGTGTGCTGAACAACAATTAGGCGGTATTATTGTACCCAATTTTTCAATTGCGGCTGTCTTAATGATGCGTTTTGCTGCCCAGGCTGCCCGCTTTCTTCCTGAGGTAGAGATTATTGAAGCCCATCATCAACAAAAATTTGATGCGCCTTCAGGGACAGCGATGAAAACTGCGGAAATGATCGCCAAGGCAAGAGGTCAAGATAAAAAAGAGCTGCCTTCCCACGAACTGATCCTGGGAGTCCGTGGTGGTTTACACCAAAATGTTCCTATTCACTCACTTCGGTTACCCGGTATTCTTGCGCGTCAGCAAGTTATTTTTGGCAGTCGTGGTGAAACCCTGACGCTCACCCATGACAGCATCGATAGAGCCTCTTTTATGCCCGGTGTTATTCTATCCTGCCAGCGAGTACAGCAATTGGATTCCCTTTATTACGGCCTGGAACAACTCCTGGACGCTTGATGATCGTCATTATGCGACTAGTACACAGCGATTGGTTGTTGGTTTTCTCTGAAAAATTCATTTTTGATGGTAATCAGATGTTCAACTTGCTGTGCACATATTTGTTCAGGTTCAGCATGCTTGAATAAAGCAAGAATACTATCATAAAGCATTTGCGTCACCTTATCGCGGGTTGACGATGTTTCTGGACGCTGATGAACAATCTCATAGATCTCGGCAAGCGTTTTGGTCATGTGCGCACTGGAGTACTGGCCAGGAACATTCAATAACTGTTTGATCTGATCAACGCCGGTTGGCGGCGCAGGATAAAAAGGAAAGCTATAAGTTCTCTTTTCCCACTGTTCCTTTTCTTCCACAATAATTTTTATCTGCTCAATGAGCTTTTTCTGATTTGGTTTAGATAATTTTTGTGCGGCGACAACACAGGCAGCAAAATTAGGGGCGATTCGCGCCTTGGCATCACCAATTTTTCCGACCTCATTATTAGTCGCTATGATATCATCAACGGTTAGGGCTTTTTTTCCTAATCGGTCACAAATGGCTTCCGCAATATCAGCAGGCCAATAATTAGCCGGCGTTTTAATACTATCTGCCCCTGGCGCATTTTGTCCGGCATGTTCTGCCCCATGTCTTGATAGATATAATTCAACAACCAGTTTCACAAAATTTTTGCGTGCCGCTCCTGTATCAGTAAAACCAGGCCAACGACCGTATAATTCCTGATACAATAACATGGCATCTGTATGGATGATTTCGATTGCTTTCCTATCTTTACCACTCACGCAGGATCCATAACTCACGCCATCCATGTACATGATTAACAGATTTTCGAGAGAGCTTAAGAAGAGTTCCCGGCCCGAATAATCAAGGATAGTCCCTGATCCAAAAGGGGAGTTTAATACCGCTCGATATTCTTTTGCCAAGGCAGTCAAATCATCGAGACCTTGCTGATAAGTCACGAAGGTTTGATGTTCGGACTCCAGGTGGTTATGCATGATAAACAGATGTTGGCTAACGACTTTTTGCCAATCGGGTAACTGCTGTAACGCCTGATAATGGGTACGGAATAACTCGGCCAGATTGTCTTTTACTGATTTGGGGCCCAGGATATAGAAACTACTCGGGGTCAAGTCATCTTGTAACTTGTTCTCAGCAAGATAGGTCGAAGCAAAGGCCTCCCGCACGAGCTCTTCAATTTGCTCATAACTCCAATGACCTTCCAGATCAGGTAATTGACCCAGAACGGAATAAGCCTCGGCCTGCTGCAACAAAGCCGTGCATCCTGGATCGGTGGCTGGCGTAGGATAAAGTACCCGCGCCATGTTGAAGGGATGATTGGTAGAAAAAAGTAACTTCGCCCCTTCTTTTTTTGCGGCCGCCACGGCTTTTTGGCGATGCTGCTCAAGGGTGTAATCAGGCATAAATCCACTGAGCAATTTGACTGGGCTGATTAACGTTTGCAGCAGTAGCATTCTATTTGCGGCGATATTTCTAATTTTTGCCAGATTCCGCAGTGTGTATAACTCCCCGACCTGATGGAGCTGGCCTGCGACATCACGGGATGCCAGATGGCTTGAGCGCAGTTTGGCTGGAAATGCTTTCGTAATCTTACCGTCCTGGTTGAGGAGTAATAACTGATGTTCAGCAAAATTTGCGAGGATGGGTAAGGTGCGTAAACGGCTGGGTAAAAAAGAAATAGCCTCTTCCACTCGTTGAACCTGATTCAGGACCGTATTAAGGAAACGCTGTTCGTAATCGGCCAGCGTTAAATACCAATAGGGTACGGTCTTTAATTCGGTCAACTCCTCATTAAACTCGGGTGAATTGCTGGCATGCATTCTTTGTAACCGGCTTTCCAATGCTCGCAGATTGTTAGTCACTTCACTGACTGTAACCGTGGGGGACACCAAATTTCTGATCAGGTTTTGTTGATTAGCCGGCAAATCTCTAAACCAGGCAGGCAGGTTAGTTTCCCCAGCAGCAATACGTCTAAGTTCTTCTTGTAGGGAAGCGGTTGTTTTTAGCTTAAGCCAGATGACGAGTAATTTGTTCAGATCAATCGCTAAATTTTCAATGGAATTGACTTGGGTGTTACTCCCATGAAAATAGGCTTGCTGATAAAGCGGTAAACGACGAAACCAGTCTGGTGTGGTGAGAGTCTTCTTCTTTTTTGCCCACTTTAAGCCAAGCGCTTTGATGGTTGCCAACTCGCTTACCGTCTCCTCTGAATAGGGGGGCAGTTGTCTATCCCATTGCAAGACGAATTCATTCTGGCTACTAACCTTGAGTGGCGTTAAAGTCGCCAAATCAGCGCGGCCTTCGTGCATAAGGACATATTGCTCGGCTTTGTTAAGCTGTTCTATGGCTATCTTCTTCATTTCCTCCAATTTTTTTTGTGCGATAGCCTTCCGATCGCTAAACATGGATATTTCCGCACCATCCTCTTGCGGCCAATCGTAGTAATCAACGATAGCGTCAGTTAACAACGCCGTATACTGAGAAAGAACGTTCTGATAGTCTTCAATTGAGCCATTAGGAGGCAGCTTGCATAGTTTTTTACACCAGTCGAGATAGGTTTTTAATGCAGGGGGTTCTATTTTGAGCGGTTGGGTCTGGAGAATAAAGAGGAATGCTTTTTCCAAACTATCGATGCGGCGTTGGTAACTTCGTAATAAATTGGGCGATTCGGTATAGCGTTCTAATTCAAACTCGCCCAAAATTGCTTTTAAGCGCTCTAACAGCAGCTCACTCATTTCGACGTGCTCAGCTACGCGAACGATCGTTTTTTTCCCCATGCTTACTATCCCTGGTACACATCGGTTTTTTATTATTAAATAAATCGATACTCTAGACAATTTTTATCAATGATTCTTACAAGATATTCATTACAGTTCATGCTAAACTGACTATTCATAACAATCTGAAGGGATATGCAGATGTCGACAAAAATAGGAGATTACACCGGCTATTCAGATTCAGGTATCACTGATGCAGTTGAAAATGCCCTGCAAAAAGCTGTGGAACAGCATTCTTACTTTGAAATAATAGAAACGCGCGGCGTACATGCGGGTGACGATAAGCGCCATTATCAAGTGACACTCAGTCTTTTTTCTGATTAATTTAAAGTACTATTCTGGGATTATGAAAAATTTCGAGGTCGAGGCAAAATTTGATTTTAGTGAGGGAGTTTAGCTTAACTAAGCGACTGAATTAAAATCAAATTTTAACGAAGAGAACGGCGTTTTTCGTAAGTCCTGATTCTGAAGGAGTTTCGCAATGGTTTATACGGTTCCTCATTATATAGGTGGCAAATCCCTGCTCGAAACCACCACAAATTCTCATACTATTTATAATCCAGCTAATGGTGAAGCAATTGGCCAGGTTTATTTTGCTGACAAAGCGCTTTGTGATAAAACGGTGGCCATTGCCAAAGAAGCCTGGCCTTCCTGGGCGGAGACTGCCCCCGTTAAAAGGGCAAGGATTTTATTTAAATTTAGAGAGCTGCTGGAAAAATATCTGCCTGATATTGCTAAACTGGTGACACGCGAACATGGTAAAACCTTAGATGATGCCAAGGGCTCTATTTTACGCGCCATTGAAGTGGTTGAGTTTAATTGTGGACTGGTCAATCAATTGCAAGGTGACTTTTCCGCTGACGTAGCAACTCAGATGGATTGCCATACCCAACGGCAGCCTTTAGGCGTTTGTGCTGGCGTCTCACCCTTTAATTTTCCCGTGATGGTGCCAGTATGGATGACCATCCCTGCTATCGCTTGTGGTAATACCTTCATTTTAAAACCCTCTGAACAAGACCCCTCAGCCACCATTCGCTTATTTGAATTATTAACTGAGGCAGGCTTACCCGCCGGTGTGGCAAATTGTTTACAAGGGGATAAGCAGACTGTTGAGCAGCTATTGGCACATCCTGATATTGCGGCCTTTACTGCGGTTGCCTCAACCCCGGTTGCCGAAGCAATTTACCGAACTGCCACGGCACATGGTAAACGGGCCCATACGTTTGGCGGTGCAAAAAACCATTGTGTGGTGATGCCTGATGCTGATTTTGATCAGGCCGCCAACGCGATTGTGGGTGCTGCGTTTGGTTCAGCCGGCGAGCGTTGTATGGCGCTTTCAGTCGTGGTCACCGTAGGCGATCAAACGGCTGATAAACTCCTGGATAAGTTAATACCCCTTGTCCGTGCGATTCGGATTAATGCTGGTGATGAAGCCAATAGTGATATGGGGCCCTTGATTAGCAGTGCCCATAGACAGCGCGTGCTGGCTGCAATTGATAAAGGGGTTGAAGAAGGGGCAAAATTATTAATTGACGGCCGCTCCTTTAAGCACCCTGAACATCCGGAAGGTTATTTTGTCGGTCCCTCCCTTTTTGATCAGGTTAATGAGTCCATGTCTATCTATCAAAATGAGATTTTTGGTCCGGTTCTGGTTGTCGCCCGAGTCGCTGATTTTGAGCAAGCCTTATCGCTGGTCAACCGCCATCAATATGGTAATGGCACCGCCATTTTTACCCGTGATGGCTTTAGTGCCCGCGAATACAGTCAACGCGTCCAGGTTGGTATGGTGGGTATCAATGTCCCTATTCCAGTTCCCATCGCAAGCCATCCTTTTGGCGGCTGGAAACGCTCTTCTTTTGGTGATACGAACATGCACGGTGAAGAAAGTGTTAATTTTTACACTCGCCGTAAAACCATTACCAGTAAATGGCCTACCACGAAACTTGGTGAAAACAGCTTTGTGATGCCGACAAATGGATAAATACGCTTTTAAGAGATGGCTGGAAATGAGGTAGTCAAACTTGTTAACGTAACCAGGTTGGCTACAAAAGAAATTGTTAGGAGATGAGAATGGCGCGCATTGGATTCGTAGGTTTAGGCCACATGGGTTTGCCTATGGCTATTAATTTAGTGAAGGCGGGGCATTCCGTCACGGGTTTTGATTTGCAGGCAAAATCAGTCGATGCTTTGGTCGCCGCAGGAGGCTCTAAAGCGTCTTCTCTGGCACAAGCGGCTCAAAATCAAGACTTCATTATTACGATGCTGCAAACCGGGAAACAAGTTCGGCAGGTTTGCTTGGGTGAACAGGGGCTCTTTGCCCATACAACGCCTAAGGCATTGTATATCGATTGCTCCTCTATTGATGTACAGACCAGTCGCGAAATCCATCAACACGCAACCATAAGACACATTCAGGTAATCGATGCCCCAGTATCTGGCGGTGTAGCCGGCGCTTCTGCCGCAACCTTGACCTTTATGGTCGGTGGAAGAGAGCAGGCTTTTGAAAAAGCAAAACCGGTCTTATCCGCAATGGGCAAAAAACTGATCCATACTGGTGCTGGCGGCAGCGGACAAGCGGCCAAAATCTGTAACAACATGGTTCTGGCTATTTCAATGATCGGCATATCAGAAGCGTTTACGTTAGCAGAGCATCTGGGCCTGTCGCACCAAAAATTATATGAGGTTGTTAATAATTCATCGGGCCAATGCTGGGCAATGAGTCAGTATGTACCTGTACCCGATGTCCTTCCCAATGTTCCTGCGAATAATGCCTATCAACCCGGTTTTACTGCCGCGATGATGCTGAAAGATTTGACGCTCAGTCAAAGTACTGCCGCGATGGTGAATGTTGAAACGCCTATGGGCGCTAAAGCCATGGCGCTTTATCAAAAAATGAATGAAAAAGGGCTGGGGCATATGGATTTCTCTGCCATTATCAAGCTTATTGCCCAGGATAAGGACGAGGATTAATGAGTTCATGGAAAATTCAACGCAAGAAGTAAAGGACACTTTAGAGCAATTTTGGGCTGAGACAGCCCGGAAGTATGTTGATTGGCTGGAACCATGGAGCAGCGTTTTAAAAGGGAACCTCACGCAGGGTGACATGCAATGGTTTACAGGCGCCAAACTGAATGTCAGCGCCAACTGCCTGGATCGACATTTACCTGCAAGAGCCAATCATCCTGCGATTATTTGGGAAGGCGATAACGCGAATGAAAGTCGCATTCTGACTTTTGCCGAGCTCCACCAGGAAGTATGCCGGATGGCCAATGTTCTTAAAAAATTGGGTATTGCTAAAGGCGATACCGTTGGTATTTATCTGCCCATGATCCCGGAGGCAGCGATTGCAATGCTTGCCTGTGCCCGAATTGGGGCCGTACATACAGTCGTATTTGCCGGTTTTTCAGCAACCGCCTTAAGACAGCGTTTAGAGGCTGCCAATTGCAAACTCTTAATCACCGTCGATAGTTACCAGCGTGGCGGCAAAAAGGTTGCCCTTAAACAGCAAGCGAATGACGCGAGTAAAGGGCTTCCTTTGCAAACGTTGGTGATCAGCGATCAGGAAACGACGGTTCCCTTTGATGCTAATCGGGAGCACCGGTGGCATGAACTCAAGCAAACGGTTAGTAACTTTTGCCCTGCTGAATCGATGGATGCCGAAGATCCCCTCTTTATCCTTTATACTTCGGGCAGTACAGGAAAACCGAAAGGCGTCGTGCACACAACCGGCGGCTATCTGGTGCAAGTCGCTTATAGTCACCAGCATATTTTCAACTGCAAGGATAACGACGTTTTTTGGTGTACTGCCGACATTGGCTGGATAACGGGGCACAGCTATGTGGTTTATGGCCCTTTATGCAATGGGACTACAACGCTTATGTTTGCTGGTGTTCCCACCTGGCCGTCACCTGCCCGTTGCTGGGAAATAATTGACAAATATCGCGTGAATGTTTTTTATACCGCTCCCACTGCTATTCGTGCTTTAAAAAGGGAAGGCGATAAATGGTTAACGACAACAAGTAGAAAGTCATTGCGTCTATTAGGTACGGTGGGTGAACCCATTAATCCTGAAGTTTGGCAATGGTACCAACAAACCGTTGGCTTAAATCATACTCCCATCGTTGATACCTGGTGGCAAACGGAAACCGGCGCGATCATGATTTGCCCGCAGGGCGATCTTCATACAGCCAAACCCGGAGCCGCTAGCCACCCCATGCCAGGCATTTATCCAGTGTTGCTGGATGAAGACGGGAAGGAGATAAAAGGAGCTGGCGAAGGGTTGTTAGCCATCAAATACCCCTGGCCTTCGATGGCGAGGACCATCGCCGGTGATCATGCACGCTATTGTCAGACGTATTTAAGGGATGGTTATTACCTGACCGGTGATGGTGCGCGTCGAGATAGTGACGGTGATTACTGGATTACCGGACGTCTTGATGATGTCCTCAATGTGGCTGGCCATCGTCTCGGTACTGCTGAAATTGAAAGTGCCTTGGTTGCCCACCCATTGGTAGCCGAAGCGGCAGTGGTAGGCATTGAGCACGAGATTAAAGGGCAAGCCGTTTACGCTTTTGTTAGCTTGAAAGAAGGGCAAAAGCCCAGTCCTCAACTACAAGAGCAACTGCTTAACATCGTCAAAACGACCATTGGCGCCATTGCCAAACCCGATGTTATTGAGTGGGTTATTGATTTGCCGAAAACTCGCTCGGGTAAAATTATGCGTCGCATATTACGCCAGATTGCTAATAAGAAAATCTCTACACTTGCTGAATTGGGTGATTTATCTACCTTGGCCAATCCGCAAACGGTCACGGAGCTTATGAAACAGGCGGTGGGGAAAACGGACTAGTTGATGTTGATAACATAATGAATTTTATAAATCCGGTCGATATCACGCTGGCGGGTCAGTTCAATACCCAACAAGCCATGCTTTATCAACGCCAATGGTCCGCCCTACTCAGTTTGGACGATCAAAACAAACCAATAGAAACGGTTGCTGGTGTCGATGTCGCTTATGATAAAGCAACGAATCAAGCGTTTGCGGTCGCTATCGTTATCGATGCTGATTCCCTGGCAATTCGCGAGGTGCAAGAAGCAACGTCTACCATCACTATTCCCTATTGTTCAGGTTTTTTATCCTTTCGCGAAGTACCAGCAATTAGCAAGGCACTGGATAAGTTAAACCAACTGCCAGATTTAATCGTCTGCGATGGTCAGGGCGTCGCGCATCCAAGAGGCTTTGGCTTGGCCTGTCATTTAGGCTTGGCTTATAACATTCCAACGATTGGCTGCGGCAAAAGCAGGCTTTGCGGAGTCGCTGAGGAACCCGGGCCATCAAGGGGGAGTTTTTCTTATCTTTACGATAAACATAAAACAATTATTGGTTGTGTCTTAAGGACGCGTAACGGAGTCAAACCAGTTTACGTCTCTAGCGGCCATAAAATCTCGCTATCCACCGCGCGGGAATGGATATTAAAGCTATCCCCCAAATATCGCCTGCCCGAAACCACCCGTCTGGCGGATGGTTACGCCGATGAATACAAGAAGAGTTGGTTGGCTCAGCAGCCTAATTGTCCCTTATAAGGTTTTGCAACTCATTGGGAGGGGGCTATGCAAATTGAAATAAGAGTTCAGCTCCTCGTCAAGACAGGATTATTAGAGTTTTGTGGATTACCCGTTAAAGGCGTTGAAACTGCAAAAAGAATAGAGGCAATACGCCAGTAGATGTTAATCAGTAACGACTCATAACCAATTAGATTTAAGTCATATATTCCTCCCTGCTTTTAAGTTAATCTTACAGCGTTTTATCTAGATATAGAAAAAATGCAAAGACTAAAAGAAATCATAGAGAATTGGCAAATCAGCATATATTTTATTGCGATCGTTATAGCCATAATCACTGCTTTATTAATTCCAGGTACCTCCATTCTCGAACAATGGATTAACCCCGCATTAGCATTCATGTTATTTGTTACTTTTTTGCAAGTGCCATTTAGTGATTTGAAACAGGCATTCGGGCAAATTCGGTTTCTTATTATTCTTCTGATTGCCAATTTTATACTCGTACCAATCGTTGTGCTGGGTCTTATGTTGTGTTTGCCTGCAGATATAATGATGAGACTTGGAGTATTATTGGTTTTACTAACCCCTTGTGTGGATTATGTAGTTACTTTTTCACATCTTGGGGGAGCGGATGCACGTTTATTGTTGGTTGCCACACCAATATTATTGATTGCTCAGATGCTACTCTTGCCAGTCTATCTGACTCTATTTCTCAATAAAAATGCTGCTCTTTTAGTTCAGGCTGGTCCCTTTATCCATGCTTTTGTGTGGCTAATAGCAGTACCTCTTCTTTTTGCTTTTTTAATACAGCTAGGTGCAAATCGAAACGCTACTGGCAGACAAGTATTTTCGATATTGAGTATATTGCCTGTGCCTGCAACGGCACTTGTTCTTTTCCTGGTAGTTGCCGCGGTGATGCCGACGATGGGGGAAGCCATGGATGAAGTAATGAAAGTATTTCCTGTATACCTCCTCTTTGCAATCATGGCACCCCTTATTGGATGGTTCTTTTCGCGACTCTTTAAGCTATCTGTTCCGGCTAGCCGCTCCATTGCATTTAGTATAAGTACACGTAATTCGCTTGTCATTCTACCGCTTGTTTTTGCTGTACCAGGGGCTATTCCAGTACTCCCGGCGATTGTTATTACTCAGACCTTAGTTGAATTGGTGAGTGAGTTAGCCTATATACGATTACTACCTTTAATGATCAAATAAGAAATTTCCCATGTTTTCGCTCCAGTTTATAGGGAAGGCGCGCAAACTGTACGGGGTACGGTTATTAACCTGAGTACCGCTTACCCGAGTTATGATACCTGTTTAGCAAGCCAATTTTTTAATTGATTATAATGGGAGCTTTGCCAATAAATTTTTTTACAAGTCTGGCATTGCATGAAAGATTGATAATATTTTTAGGCCGTGTCGGGCTAAGACGGCCCGACTACATGGCTGCAACTTGAATTAATTAAATAATCGCACAGTAAGATCCTGGCGGCGGGATAAAAGGATCAATGTCGTCTACAGCCTCATTACCCGCATCAGCAGGTAAGGCCGTTAATTTTTCCTGTAAATCAGCAGGGAGGTGATCTATAGGCAATGCATGCGTTGTAACTGCTTTTTTAGCTGCAAATAAAGATAAATTCAATAAAGAAGAGGGGGTGTAGACTTTCATCTTAATAAACTCTTCCTTAGACCATTTTGCAAAGGTGCTGCCGGTAGGAATTACGGGGGGGACAAACGTACTATCCAGTTGTTGCAGATAGTCGAAATAGACCTTTAAGGTGTGAGGGAGACAAGGGGTGAGATACAAAGGGCTTCTAGAGGCCTGTTCAATAGTACGGATCGCGATTTCCGACGCTTTTGTCGCTGACAAGGGGGAACCTGCCACTTTTCGTGCCATCCGATACATATTAAACCAACTTTCAATTTCACTTCGATATTGGTTAGATACCGCTTCACCAATGCTTGGATTATAAATATTTGCATATTTATCAGTTTGCAAGCAAACCGCAAAATTGATAATCCCTACCATTAATCTCTCTAAACTTAGGCTAGTGTATTTATCAATATCGCCCAGCAGGGATATTGCGGTGTCCAAGACCTGGAAATTAACTTCCCCACTATGTTTAGCTGTTGCAATATCTTTCCTAAGAGCGTCGATTAATTTAGGGATAAAATCAATTTCTAATTCACGTAAAGTCATATTATGGTGCCAAAAATAAATTTGGCAGATCGTATAATTAATATCACTATTTGTCAATTATATAAGCATTTTATTTATAATTATTACTTTATGGTCTAATGGTGCTCTATCATTCACATAAAGAGTACAACATTCTAAGTGGAAGACAATGAAAGCCGGAGGCTGCAACCGGAATTCAAAAATAGTCCCAACATGAATGAATCAAAACACTTTTCACCATCCGTCGTAACATCGGCTTCACATCCACATGACTCACTCCCAAAGCCAAACAATAGTGTTTCTTTATGTAAAGGATTGGTGCGAATGAGCAGCATAATTCCGGGATGCAATCGCAGGACCCTGCTGTTCGCAACAAAAGCCCAAAAATCACATGGCAGATTGGGTATTAAAGCACTTTGTCTTAGAAAAATTTCGGGCCAGATCCCTGGCCCGAGATGGTTTAAATCAAAGCAGTTGAGGGAGAGTCCTCTAACCGCTGTTCTGTCTCTTCTGCCTGTTCTACTTTTAATGCGCGTAGAGATTCCCGGCATTGACCTAAAAAAGCATCTTTTAGTTGTTTTGAGTTTTTACCAGGGACGGGAAGTAATTCTATTGCCGGAATCAAGTTCTCCAGGAAGGAGGCGCACTTTTCATGCGAATGCTCTGGTGCCGCTTCCAGTTCTGGCTGCGCCAAATACAATAGCTCTTTACCTGATTGTTCGCTTAACATTTGTTCAAAGTAAGGCGTAATAAAAGGGCTGGTTTCCAATGCTTCTTCGCTGCCATACCATTTCACCAGGGCTTCTTTATATTGTGCAATGGCTTCAGGTTTGAGAAAGTCAGTGTAGCTTCGAATACCGAAGGGAAAATTCTTACCCAGGTGGAAACGTGGTTTAATGCCAATTTCGGACAAATAGGCCAGCAATTCTTTCTCAAAATTGGCAATTCCAGGCGCATTGGGATGGGTGACTATATCAATTGCCAGGATATGCTCATCCTCCGAGTTGGTTGATGTCGTGGACAACCCGCCATTGCTTCCCTTGATGTAGCGTGCATAAACAGCGTAAGTAACAGGGCATTCACCGCGTGCTATTGCTGCTTTTGCTAACTCTTCAATTTTTTGTAAAACAGCAGCGAGTACGTCACCGGCTTCTTCATCTTTCACTGGTAAGAGATAACTGGTATCCCTCATTTTCTTGGGAAAAGCAGTTTGATAATGGGTAATTTTGTTTTCATGATCAACAATTGGATCCGTTCCGCGCGTTTCTGTTATCGTTGTTGCAGCCAGCGATAAATAGTAGGGTAAGAGTTTTATCAGTTTAGAGTCGAGGAGGAATTCTTGCAGAGAATCACCGACTCTTACACTTAATTCTTGTGCCAAAGAACGGGCATCAGCAGCATAAGGTGGATTTAAGTGTTGAGTAGGCGCTTCGTCGGTGTGATTCCACAAACGAATTTGCCATTTATCATGCGAAGATAACTCATCAAGCGGGGTGGGATTCCCGACTCCAACACCAATTAAACTAAAATATTGATTCTCTGCCAGGAGTTTCCCTAGATGAGGTCCCATTGCTTTTGCGTCAGGGAAGTTCTGAATGGTCTCTTTCAGATTAAATGCTTCGACGACTTTCATCGTCATGCTGAGAACAATCCCTAATGCACCTGAGTGGGCTGCAGACAAGATAGCAAAGTCTTCATCGCCAACCGTTATTTCCCGGATATTTCCATCATGATCACAGATTCGTAACCCAGTAATCTGGCCACTGAAAGCAGGTTCATCGCGGCCAGTTCCATGCCCTCCGGTGCCTGCCAAACCGACGGCACTCGCCCAGGAAAGCATGCTGACTGTTCTTAAAGAAAGTCCAAAATCTCTAAGTTTTTGCGCAAGTTTAGCGATTTGTACGCCTGCGGTGACTAAAATTTCGTAAACTCGAAGACGATCGAGAGGGTTCTTTGAATCCACAGAGGGAGTATGTTCCATTTCGCCCAGTTTTTTTACGCCTTGGTATTTGGGACTAAAGCGAATAATAACATCAGCAACGGAGCCTTCCGAGAAGGAAAAGGATTCATTGTAGCGTTGCTCTTGTACTTTTGCCCAAGGGAAGCAGCACCAGCTTTGCTCTTTGTCCGCCCATCCTGCGGTACCTTTTACACTGATTTTATGGTCAGTATGCTGGGCATTTTGCTTTTTAACGGCCCGCATGACCTCTTGTACTTGTTTTTCATTGTCAACTTGGACAACAACCGCTTTACGTTTTACAACATTTTCCATGTAGTTGGTCCAGGTTTCTACCTTATAGGCAATTCCCCTGGCTTTGAGGTCTCCCAGAAAAGCTGCTTTGGATCCTTCTGCAAATGGCATGTTCACTCCTTGAACGAGGTTGAGGTTGGAAATTTATACTGTCATGTTTTTGAATAATCCGTCAATAGCCTTCCTTTTTAAGTTGCAGCCAGGTCGCTGCGGTTTCACTTTTACAGTCGGTTATCCTTAGAGCTTTCCATGTCGAGTAGGAGGACAATGCTGTGCATCGGTGTTTATTGGAGTGGGAATTCATCACTTTTTACCATCTTGATACCGAGATGGAAAAGCTCTTCTTTTTTATTGTTATTAAAGTCCTCTTCATTAAAAGAACGGGTAGCATCTTCAATTAAATAACAGGTGAAGCCTTCTGCATGGGCATCTTTTAAGGAGAAATAGACGCAGACATCGGCGCATAAGCCGCAAAAATAAAGTGTTGTGGCTCCCTTATCATGCAGATAGCCAGCCAAGCCAGAGCTTCTTTGGCGTTGACTGTCATAAAATCCACTATAACTGTCTATGTCCGCATGGGTGCCTTTGCGAAAAATGGCTTCAATTGCGTTAGTATTTAACTGTGACGGAAATGCAGCGCCGATGGTTCCCTGGACACAATGATCTGGCCAAAGGATTTGCTCTATTCCATTTAGCTTGATTTTTTCAAACGGTTTTTTACCAGGATGGTTGGATGCAAAACTCTTGTGATTGGGGGGATGCCAGTCCTGAGTTGCGACAACCAGATCAAAGTGGTTTAACAACCGGTTAATGACAGGGATGACCAAATCGCCATGCGGGACAGCGACTGCTCCTCCTGGGATAAAATCATTTTGCATGTCCACGATAACCAGGGTCTTCATCGAAAACTACCTTCTGTGTTCTGCAATTAATTGATTGCGTAGTTGATACAATGGTTCGCTAAGCCCAATTTTGTAAAGATGGGGATTGCTGAATCGTTTATACTCCTGAGGCAACTGATTGATACGTTCTTGGCTGTACCTTGCTATCTCATTGAGCGGCTTGGCTGCCAATAAGCGTTGACCTTTTTCCATAACCTTTTGCAGTACAGGCTCCAGGTTATAATCTTTAATGGAAAATGATTTTGAATGTTCGAAAGGGTGATACATCATTGCCGGCTTTTTTTCTGTTCCAAGCGCGATAACATCAGCGCAGAACGTGTTATCTGTTTCCAATACGCGAAATACCTGCTTTTTATAAGGGATAGTTATTTTTGCCAGGGTGTCAGAAAGTTTGATGCAGGGTTTATTGTTAACAAACGCCAGTTTGTAGACCCCATCCAAAGCGGCATCGGGTGCGCCTATAGCCAGATTAGTACCGACTCCAAAGGCATCAATAGGAGCGCCCTGGTCCAGTAAATTTTTGACGATAAATTCATCCAGTTGGTTTGAGGCAGTAATTTTTACATAATCAAGTCCAGCATCATCGAGCATTTGACGGGCTTTTTTTGCCAGCCAGGCTAAATCACCACTATCTAGACGAATTCCTTGCAAGCGGCAGCCGCGCTTTTCCATTTCTTTTGCTATGGTAATGGCGTTAGGTACACCACTCGTCAGCGTACTGTATGTATCAACAAGTAAATGACAATGATCCGGCCAAATCTCGGAAAATTCGCGGAAAGCTGATAATTCATTGTCATAACTTTGGATAAAGGAATGAGCCATTGTCCCTGCAACGGGAAGATGGTAGTCACGTCCGGCACGTACATTACTGGAGGCATCAAATCCACCGATTATAGCGGCCCGACTGGCATAATAGCCGCCAGGACCTTGGGCTCTTCGCAAACCAAAATCAATGAGTTGCCGCTTTCCTGCTGCCTGCCTTATACGACTGGCTTTTGTTGCTATCAGGGATTGAAAATTCAGTATATTAAGTAAAAGCGTTTCAATGAGCTGCGCCTCAATAATGGGCGCTTCAATAGTCAGAACAGGTCGCGTCGGAAAGATAATATCGCCTTCCTGAGAGGAATAAACGCTGCCATTAAATTTGAAACTTTTCAAATAATGAATGAACTCCGGGTGCATTTTTTGCTGCTGCAAAAAAGCAAGGTCTGCCTGATCAAAACGAAGGGTTGCCAATATATCCAACAGATCATCCAGGCCGGCAAAAACAGCATACCCGCCCTTAAAGGGCGGTGCGCGAAAAAAATAATCAAAAACGGCGCTGTGATCCCGGTATCCCTTCAAAAAATAAACCTGTGCCATCGTTAATTGATAGTGATCAGTATAAGTGCCTGTATAGTTAATCATTGGAATCCCTAGCTATTGCCTTAGCTCATACTCATGGTGTGGCCAAAAACCAGAGGATAGCGCTATTCCCTCTATTTGGTCTGGTATCTATTTTAATATAGCTCTAACCGCGTAAGTCTTTCTTCTACCAGGCTCAGATATTGATTCGTTGCGGGATGGCCTCTTTGGTTTCCTGAAAAAACAAATTATTTCTTCGCAAGATATTGTTATAGCAGTAAAAGGCAGGTTGCAGGATTAGTAAAACAGTTAAAAAGGCACTTCAACGTTATCAACTACCTTGATGCCGGGGATGCAATCAAAGCACAAGCTACACACAAAGAGTGAAGTGTGGCATGCCTCTATTTCAGATCCAGGTTATGCCATTATTCAATTGGCAAAACCTGCTGGATTTTACCGCTTAATTTTGCACCAAACGTTAGAATACCTGGAAATTGTTTGACAAGAGGTAAGAGGAGAGAATTAGCCCAGGGAGCCATCATTGCCAATCGGGCAAACACAGCAGCAGCATGGATACGTTTTACAAAGTGTTTGCGCCATTGTTTGGTATAGTCGGCGCCAGCGTTATTGAGCCCCTTGCCC
This sequence comes from Legionella sp. ST3F1, assembly GCF_048553315.1. Taxonomy (NCBI): domain Bacteria; kingdom Pseudomonadati; phylum Pseudomonadota; class Gammaproteobacteria; order Legionellales; family Legionellaceae; genus Legionella; species Legionella sp. ST3F1. The sequence continues at coordinate 31,749 of NZ_JBLZIO010000009.1, forward strand.
GTCAGAATCTCATTTTTGTGGGCGATTAGGGTTTGGGAAAGCAGCCACGCAGATTGCATGGCCATACTGATTCCTTCGGCAACAACCGGGTGTGCTTCGCCAGCCAGGTTACCCACAAAAAATTGATGATCCTTATAACAATGGCGAATGCCAGGGCGAATCGGGCCTGCAGCAAGCCAGTTCCCTTGACGTTCTGCCCGCATAAGCGTCTCTCGCACACCCCGGCAGTGCGCCATGAGGTATTGCAAGACCGCTTCACCCGCTGATAAACCGGGATAGTCTGATCTCAGATTATGTAAGGTATCACGACGAATACAGCACGAAAGTGTGACTCGTTGATGATCACTGTGAACGAGGCCCCCGTATCCACCTGGAAAAGCCAGTAAGGGCATTAAGTCAGAAGGTAAATTGGCATTTAAAAAGTGGGCTTTGAATGCCAATAGGTCGGACGGTTTATGGTCTTTACTATCCGGTCGCCCAACCTGTTTTTCCCAGGAACCATTCGCCATCACAATAACAGCCGCGCTGAGTTCTTTGGTTCCATTCCCGTCTCTGAAAGTACAGGTGAATTCATTCGCTTTAGGCTGCAAAGTTTTTGCTTCTGCAGGTTGCCAAATATGTGCTCCATAGGCTTGGGCTTCATGAAGAAGTGCGGTGTCCAAATGTTCTCGCCCCAAAGCCCTGCCCCCTCTGGCAATTGAAGAGCCAACAAGAGGCATGGCAGAAGTTACGACAGTATCCGCAGTATATAAACCAACACGCCTCACTTCCGGGCCACTGTGGGAAAGGTAAAATTCCGCCATTCCCAATTTCTGCAAAAGAGGTAAATTCGTCGCTGATAAAAATTCACCACACACTTTTCTGCGCGGGAAGCGTTTTTTTTCTATTAGACCTACTGACCAACCTGCTTTAGCAAGTAATAATGCGGTTGTTGCACCGGCAGGGCCCCCTCCAATAATAAGTGCATCTAACTTCATCGATTTCATCCATTATTTTTCAAAATGAGAATGCTCCACCTAAAAGGGAAATGCCATTTAATTTGATAATTATGAAGATTTGCCCGCTGCAATAAATGCTTCAATTCCTTGCGGGTAAACCCTTTCTGAATAGAGGTGAGGCCGTCCAGAGTAATCAAGCGATTACCGAATAAAGGGCTGAGCAGTTTATAAAAATAATAGGCTATGGAATGCCTATGAAGATCATTAATGATAACTGCCTTACGTGTAGCGTTGCTTGCTTTAATTAGAAATTCAATGAGTTCCTCATCGTCCAAATGATGGCAAACCAAGGTTAATAAAATGATGTCGACACTGTCTTGTTCTAAGGTCAATTCGGCTTGGTGCTGGAGTTGAAATTCAAGATGATTGCCAATGGGACGCTTTCTCTGTTGCCATTGTTTTAATTCGTTTTGCGCTAATTTGATTGCTTCGGCCGAGGTGTCTAAACCCAACATACGCATGTCAGGATAATAGTGATTGAGATGAAGCAAGAACAGGCCGCCGCCACAACCAACATCTACTAAAACAGCCTCTTTAGGAAAACGCTTGAGTAATTTGACTACCTGTTTAAACGAGCCGAGTAATTTATTTATTCTAAACAATATTTTTAAGCATTGTTCATACTCTTTTGGGGAGTAAAAGTCATGGCCAAGATCGATTAATTCCTTTCTTTTTGATCGTTTCGCTAGCATGAGTGTCACCAGGTCATTTGGTGATATCTTTTTAAAAGATAACGAGAATTTTCATTCTGCAATGATTAGGAGAGGATTACAAGGATGATGGATAATTATTAACTAGCTTGCTGCATTTATCTCCCTTCGTGTAGGATAGGGCGATTTTTAATAAAAATTATAATTAAGGGAAGACGATGAAACGATTACTAGTTGCGACAAGCCTGCTATTTGCTTCCACGGGGTTGTTTGCAGATTGTTCAGAAATGGGGATCAGTATACAGAATGATTCTAACCAGAACTGCCTATTAAAAAATTATATCATTTACTATGGCCTTTTTTCAGAGGGTTCAATTCCCACTACTATCCCAGCTAAAACGTCCACAAGCTTTTTTTATGGAAGCCAGGATAGCATTGGTGTAGGTATTACACTCGCGTATACCTGTGGCAATGAAACCGTCAAATTTTATTCAGGGCAAAACTACTGCAGCTTCTGGACTGGTGCAGGCGATATAGGGGGAATGCCTTATGACTCCAGTACGCTGAGTGTTTCCTACACGAAAACCGCAGGTAGCGCGCTGGCCAATTATCCAGGCCATATTGTCTGGAGAATCTCCTAACCAGGCAATAAGGGCTGTCTTTTTAAGACAGCCTTCGATTTGCCAAACGACTGGAAGGAAAAATAACTTATAATTTAAAAGTTAAATTTTCTTCCATTGTCCTTAACTCGGCTGCATCCAACGGAAAATTAACAGTCCAGGGTCTGATAGGTTTTGGCAAGACAGTTTCTGTGCAATGCAGTTTTAAATCCTCCGCAGAAACATGATGAATATCGAATTCATCAGCCAGTAGTTTTACCCCTTCTTCAAAACTTGCCAGAACTTTTTGTACTGAACTGCTGCCTTCTTGTTTAGAAAATTTCAACAGCTTTGATTGAGAATCCCAAATTAACGATTTACGTCCTTGCTCGCTAATGATTCCAATAACCGTTTTATCATCACGTATGGGAATTGCTGATGGATGGCATTGAAGTTTTAGCAAATTCATTTTAGCGGTTTGGAGACTTATAGGCGATAAATCAGTCTGCATTAACCGCAGCCAGCCCTGACTCGTTTTTTTTTCAAGAATATATAAATCACTAGCGCGATAAAATTTGAATACATCATTGTCCTGATTAATGGGTTCATCCTCTCCCGTAATAATAATGGGCATGCGCGGGGCTGAAGAACCCATGCCTGGGTCAAGGAGAAATTTTACCTGGTTGATGGTAACGATTAGAAAAAGATGGGTGGGTGGTCGTGCTAATATCTCTGAGTCATTAATCGCCGCGCCCATAAGGACATGTGCAGCGCAGAGTTCTGTTTTATACCCCAACTGAGTGAGGGCATCAAATAGTAAAGCGGCCGTTTGAAAACAATAGCCATCATGTTGAGAGGAAAGCATCTCTTTATAGCTGAAAAAAGATAATGAATCGCGCTGAATGGGATGCTGGCGAGCGATTTTTCGCAGCTCAAAATTAGAATAGGGAAACGTGGTCACATGTGCAAAATAAATCTTGCGCAAAAAGTTAATACTGTCTTCTATTGACGCATCAGAGAACTCAGGGGCAGCAACCTGTATTTTTTTTAGATATTGCTTTAGATTAATAGGTTTCACTGTTGCCATAATGAAATTAGCCCGTATAGGATCGATAGACGATCATAACTTTATCCAACTGGTGTTGCCAAGGACAGTTTGCCGCGCAATTTTAACTCGTTTCTAGCTGTACTCTACAGTCGGTATTTCGGCTAATAGTGACTGTGCGTTATAGCCTGTCAGAGTTTGCAGTCTCTTTAGGTCTTCACGAATTTCTACCACCAATTCAAGATCGGTAACACGAGTAAAGAAATCGTTGATGTTATAGTCTGATTGCAATTGTTTTAATGCTTTGACGAACGGCATATATTCTGGCGGCACAGGGAAAAATTGGGGTGTAACAGCGGTTTGGGGTAAATCATATTTTTTTAGTAGGGTATTCAGGGTTGCTTGAAAAAGCGTCTCGAATTCGGCCAGTTTATCGATGAGTGGTTGTGCGATCTCTGCATATTGCGCGTCGACTTGGATTGCACTTAACTCGGTGGGGGTATATTGCACCGTTTGCAAATGACGGAGGTTAGCGAAGTAAATAAGGTCAAGCCGCTCATTATATTGAGCTAGTTGCTCTTGATTCGCGATGAGGTAATCGGTGCGTAAAATAGCTTGTTTATGCTGTAGCACACGCTCTTTGCTGCTATGGGCATCCAGACGATTGGGATTAAACTCGGTAGCCCATTTAATTGACCGTCTTAAAAATAAAAAATTCATCAATAAGTAATTAGTTCGGCAATTAACATCATAGAAGAGATGTAAGATCTCCAATTCATGCACTAAATCATCAACTATTTGTATCGCTTCCCCTGCGTTTTGGGTATTGGGAATAGTACGATTATATTTCTGTAATGCTTCTTGAGCCCATTTAAGCGCCAGAGTGGGTTCGGGAGTAAAAAGGTGGATGTTTGCTCCACCCTGGATCTCTTTATAAATTTTTTTCGCTAAATCATCAAGTTCCTGTTCAGTGAGGTCTTGGATATTAACCGCAGGGGGCGTTACACTTCCGGCGCTTGCCAGTGCATGGGATCTGGCAACACCAAGATCATACTGATACTCTGCTTTGGGCGAGGAATGACGATAATTAGTTGATAAATCAGAATAATAATAACTAAGGTTAGGCCAGTAATGGGACTTTACTACTCGCTTGTGGGGAGTAAAATCTTGCAAGAAGCGCTTGATAATGGCTTTTACATCCTCTAGTGGAATGTTTTTTGATTTAGCCGTTTCGTTAATTGCCAATGCTTCCAGTCGCTCTAACTCCGATCTTTCGAATTCTTCTAATTCTTTTAATCGTTCTGACGTTAATACCTCCTCTTCGTCTAAGGGAAATTTTTTCCAGGGTTCTTCTTGCCTGATAAGGATAGACATGTTGTTACAAAAGCTTGATACAATCAGGCTTTTCTTAAAATAGCCAATTCTAAATCCTTCCGCTTGTTTATCGGATTTGATTCGCTGCAATAATTCCTTAATACCGGCAATGGTTACTGCATCATAGTGCAGAGGAAAGGAGTTATAACTTTCCCTGAAAATCCCGCGTTTATCCTCTTTTAAGTTAGCAAAAACACTCTCGCTTAATTGCTTATGCAATGTTTGTATTTCTTCCATAGTGAGGGTTGCCTTTGACGGTGTCATTAAACGCTCACAGAGGGTTGTTGTTGCATGAAATAAATCATACACACAGCCTCTCCCTTTCGGTTCTCTGGCATTATAGTGACGCCAGTTTTCAAAGTTGAGAAAAAATTGATGATCGGTGAATAACAAAAAAAGGAGTTCTGGTCGGATTTTTTTTAAATACAGTAACGGCGGTTGTGTCAGTTGTAATGCTGAATCCTCGACAGGATTAAAGTCGAAGGACTGACGTTGAGCCGCTTCGCGTTCTTTTAGATCTAACTCAGCAAACGGAAGGGTGAACCCTTTAACATGTACTTTTTTTATAAAGGCCGACAGTTGTTTCGTTCTTTGTTCGTCGGAGGATAAGGCCAAAATATCTGTACAGCGGCGGGAGATATAATCAGGGCTTAATTCACTCTCCTCGTTTCCCTGCAGTTCGAGAATACCTCCCATGGGAAAGCGGGTTCTAAATAGGGAGTCTTTAGGATCACTGGCTTCCTGGCGTGTTGAGTGGGCTTTAAAATACTTCTGGGCAATCGCCTTTTTTATAGCGGTTGCAATTTTTTGAGGATAGTCTCTGTCATCATAAAAGGTTGTTAATTCTGGAATAAAAATATAGCGTGTTACCGGCATAGTAGTCTCGTTCTATTAAGTATCTAGCATAATATCAAATAATTTTGAGTTAATAGTTAATCTTTGTGTTCTATATTAAAACTATGGAGTGCCTGATCAAGAGAAGCGATACCTCATGCGTGAAAAGCAAAAATCCCTGACAATTCCATTACTGAGACCAAGACGGAGATAATCATGAAATCCTGTATGCGATTTTATGCGGCATTCGTTAGCTGCGTCGCCATCCTGATAACAACACCTGCCTGGTCGGTCATTATCCTGGAGAGTACCTATCAAAAATCGGGTTTTAAGAAAGCGGAGTCCCTGGCTTTAGAGCCGCAATTTGCGTCCTTAATCTACCTTGAGGGTGACGAAAGCTCGGGTTCTGGATCGTGGATTGGTAACTATAAGGGACATGGGTATGTCTTAACGGCAGGTCATTTATTTACAGATGGGATAAAGGCGTCTTATTACACGTACCAGACTATTGATGGAACAGAATATCATGGGGAGGCGGTTTTCTTTCATCCTTTATGGAATGGAAATCTTACGACTCGGACTGGCTATGATTTTGCCATCGTACGTTTGAAAGAGAAGGTGACAGATGGCGGGACTCAGCCCGTGCTGTATGGGGGAAATCATGAAAAAGGAAAGATGCTAACCTTTATTGGTTATGGCTGGCGTGGAGCTGGTAAAAAGGGGCAGGATACTTCGATTGACACCGGTGATCGTCCAGCGGCAGCCAAGGGATTAATTGAGTCAGTTGAGGAGGCGGTTGAACCGGTACCTAAAAAAGGGGATGCCGGCAATTACATAGGGATTTGGTTACCTAAAGAAGATGGTTCGCTGTCTAATCCATTTACGGAGGAGGGTATTACTAAACCCGTTTCTGCGCTTTCAGGTATTCTTGGTTCGGGAGATAGTGGTGGCCCTGCGTGGATTAGAACCGAAAATGGTTGGGCCATTGTGGGGATTAATTCCAATGGTAGTGGAAATGCTGCCTATGGTGACAAATCGTGGTTTCCACGAATAAGCCATGTCCGTGGATGGATCGAGCAAATCGTGCCCAACACCTTATTTACAAAGTAAAATCTCTCATGCTGAGACAGGAGTCAATGTTGTCTCTTTCGGTCAGCTCTCTGCCCAAAAGAGTTGTTTCGGGTTGTTCGAAATCCAGGTATTTTCTGCAGCTTGTAAGAGCAGGATTGCATTGACGTAACTGCTCTAACGCGGTTTTCCCTCTCTTGAGTATTTTCTTTGCCCATTGATCATCCAGGGTAAAGGAAAGATCCACCAAGTGGCGCACAATATTCGCCAAAACAAGATCGCCAGCCCATCGCTCAATTTTATTGCTTGATTTCCCTACCAGTGCTTCATGAGAAGCAGGAAATAACCAGCTTGCCGAATGATGCTTATAGTCAACTCCAGAGACGGAATGGATGGTATTTTCGGTCTTGTCGAGAACGCCACTGAAAAAAGGCGTGTTTACCCGGTATTCTTCAGGGAGATATCGGAGGATATAGGCCCAAAGGTTAAGATTACCCGTGTTTGATAAATAACTGTGTACCCCTAAATGCATCGGTGCTTTGGGGCGATAGGATGGGACTTTAAGGTATCGTAATCGGTCGGTAGGACCCCCTGCTACTGAATCAATATAATGGAGGTAAACTGCCTCGATGTTGATATCTTTTTTTACTGCTTTTCCTTCAAGCCATTCCTTCATTTGAAGCAGAAGGAATGCACCGCGACTCCAACCTACACCGCAAACGATCAAGCTATCGCCTGCCATAGCGGCTTCATCAGACTGTTTTTTTAAAAAGCGCTTAATTTTTTCAAAATTAGCATTAATGCCGCTATCACCTATATGCCCATCGATTAAAGCACTGACCGATTTCATTAGCGAGCCCTTGTCATTAGTCACATCGGTACCTGGGCCATCAAGAACAAGTCGATGTTCCTCTTTGCACTGTTCAGCTAGTTGGTTAATAAAATTACCCGGATCAAACATTAACCAGGTAGCCGCGTTGCGGAAATTAAAAAAGCCGAAAAATCCGTCTCTACCCGATTGCTTTTGGGTTACTGAAACGGTTCCGTTAGCAAGAATAAGAACTTTTCTAATACCCATTGTCGGATTTCACTCTAGAGTTTGCGGGGGAATAATGGTACTTAATTAATACGTTTTGTAAAATATTTTCTGAACAAGAAGAGGAAAATATCCCTGCTGCACTCGTCAGTGGAATATGCGCCAGAATCTCACCTAATGGGTATAGGTTGTAAATAAACAAGAAAAGTAAATAAGCGAATTGCCTGCAAGTTGCCCACTGGTGTATGCTTGGCGCGAATTAAATACAGAACGGATAAGGAGAAAAAATGACTTCTTTCAGTGGAGAGATGGCGTCATTAGAAGGGCTGGGACTTTTACCAGATTACAAGGTTACCTCTTACAAAAACACAGGGGAATTTTGGTTGGGTCTGGCAAAGCCTGTTTATTTGCCCATAGCAAATGGCTTAACGGCCTGTTTTTATGCTGCAAGGGCCATCTGGTCTGTTCTGCGTACGTTAGGCAATTTAGCGATTTGCAAACCGGTTGCTGCCAGTGAGGCCTTGTCTGATCTAAGCGTAGAGGTTTCATTAGGCCTTCTTATGGGAGTAATGGCACCTATTAACCTGCTCTGCTCTGCAATGGAATTCATGTTTAATATAGCGTCTTGCTGGATTGCAGGAAAAGAAATCACAGACGACTTATCAAAAAATAGTTGGTTTAAAAAGTTTGCTACTGACGCAGGCGAAGTGGATCATCTTCTGCCGTCGGCAAAATATTTTATGAATCGATTCTTTAATAGGTATAAAGATGTAGGCAACTTTCTTGGGACTGTATTTTATACAGCAGGTATACCAATTGAAACGGGCTTTCATTCACTGTATCACGCTTTGCGAGCAGTCGAAAATGCTCTCAATTGCATTGCCAATGTGATTATAGCCAGGCCTCTCCATGCTCAGGAGTGTTTCCGTGATGCGAGTGTCGATTTATCCTTAACTCTTTCTCTGGCAATCATGACGCCGATTAATGCCCTTGTCCAGGGAATTGAAGTCATTACCCGCCTCGGGACTACCTGGGTGTCTGCTTGTATGGAGGGTGAGGACCGCGATTATAGAGGGACTGGTCATAATTTAGTCTGATACATAAAATTGTACCGGGATTACTTACAAAGCTAATCCGGGTGCAAGTTTAAAATTTACGACCACTGTGAGACCTTCCTTAATGTCTTTGTCTATATTAAATATAACAGCCATAGCGATAGGGATATCTTGTGCAGAAGAACAAGTTCTATATAGGAACCTCCGGTTGGAGTTATGATGGTTGGGTCGGCGTTTTTTATCCAGAAAAAATAAAGCCTAAAGAAGTCTTGCCTTATTACGCGAAAACGTTTGATTCGGTGGAGCTTAATAACAGTTTTTATCAAATACCAAAAGAAAAAAATATAAAAACCTGGCTAGAATTAACGCCTGAAAATTTCGTTTTTTCCTGCAAGGCCAATCGCTATATTACCCATATAAAACGATTACAAGAAACGAATGAGACCGTTGAAAAACTATTAAACGCGTTTAGTCATTTTGAAGAAAAATTAGGTCCAATTTTATTTCAATTTCCTCCTTACTGGCCTTTAAACATCCCTCGGCTACAAGAGTTTATAAAAAGCTTGCCTCACAAATACCTCTACACCTTTGAGTTTCGCCATAAAAGTTGGTTTTGCCCAGAACTGTATGACTTACTTAATGCGCATCAAATGGCACTTTGCTTCTACGATCATAAAAATTATCAAACCCCGGAAATTGTGACGGCTTCCTTTATCTATATCCGCATGCATGGTCCAGAGATAGAGGCATATAAAGGGGCCTATGACGATTACAAATTAGCTGAATGTGCCGAGAAAATTATCCATTGGCAAAACGATGGAAAAGCAGTTTATTGTTATTTTGATAATGATGAAAAAGCGAATGCACCCCAAGACGCATCGCGGCTCAAAAGGATGGTAGAGGCGAAGGCCAGGGAAATCCAACCAGATTAAATTTTCTCATCTTACAGGGTGTTATCTTGAGGGATTTGTTTTGAAAAAAGGCTCAGGTAAACCGCGATAAGGTGTTTTGATTGCAAATAAATTGCCTGATGCAGGATTTTGTTGTAACTGTTCATTACTTAAACCCATGCGAGCAGAGGTAACATAGAGAGTGGAAAGATCGTGATCACCAAAGGCCACACTGGTGGGCCGTGGAATCGGTAATGGGATGGAGCTGACTTTTTCCCCCAGTGGGCTGTAACGATTAATACCACTGCCATCCCACATGGCAACCCATAAAAATCCATCCGCATCAACGGTTAGACCATCTGGTAACCCGTCATTATCAGGTATAGCGATAAAGTGTTCTTTGTTAGCGATTGTTCCGTTTTGCAAGTCAAAGTCAAAACGATAAATCGTGTGAGCCATTGAATCGGCAAAATACAAATGCTTGTTATCAGGACTAAAGCCAATACCATTCGATAAGATAAATCCTTCGGCCATCGGTTTAAACGATAAGTCCGCGGTTAATTGAAAGAGAATACCAATCGGTGACTGCCAATCTTTGGCTGCCGTACCCGACCAAAAACGTCCTTTGCGATCACATTTCCCATCGTTAAAAATCACCGCTTTATTGGCATAAGGATCGGCAATAAGGTCTAATTGCCCTGTTTTTAAATTGACGAAGGCATATCCCTGTTCAACAGTAACCAGTAAGTAGTCAGGCGAATGCAAGGCAACACTGGTGACTATCTGGTCTAAAACAATGACACGATTCTCACCCGTCAGTGGATTGAAACGATAAATCGCTGGTCGAAGGCAATCAAGCCAGTACAGAACCCCTTCGTCTACAGACCATAGAGGGCTTTCGCCCAAGATGGCTTCAGTATTTAAAATCGTGTTTGGACTAGGTATTTTCATAATAATAGCAGCCTGGCACTCTTTTTATTATTCAAATAAATGGGACGATACCTTCGCCTCAGAATGTAAAAGAAGAATAGGAGTCATCTAATCCTACATGAGGATGCCCTTCTTCGTGCAACGCTTGAGATTGTTGTTCCTTGGCCTTGGTAAAGGTATCAAGGCTATTTAAGAAATAACTTAAAGGCTTGGAACGACGTTTGTTGAGCTCAAGAATCATGGTTTTAATGAACTGGCCTTCCTCTGATTGAAAGCAAGCCTGCTCAAAATCATATTTGTTTCTCCAGTTAGGATGATGGGTGATTTTGGGAACTGGCAATTTATCACAGGCTAGCTCATACAAGGTATTCGCCAGAGTTTGCCGTTGCAATCGCTCCAGATTCATTTCATTGTCTTTATAAACAGAGGATTGGTAATAAGCGGCAGACGTGCTCGTTTGGGAACTGCGGACCATTTTTGTAGACGAGATCACAAGACCTTTGACATCACTAATAATAATGTCGCCATCCTGATTCAATAGAACATTGCTGGGTTTCAGATCCGTATACCAAACATCATGTTGGTTTAATTCTATAAAGAACGCCAGGAACTGGCGTGCATACAAAAGAATTAATGGGTTCAAATCGATTGCTGTTTCGTCGTTTCCTTGTTGGTGTAATTCATCAAAAAGCCTTTCAAGGCTACCGTGTTCATAATACTCACTACATTCCAGATAAGTTACTTCGTGACGGTCGTCTTCGAGCTGACTGAGAAAATAAGGTTGAGGGATCTGTTTCATGCCCGCGATACGTTCCCGCGCTATTCTGGGTGAAATCCCTGCGGCATCCTCGCTGCTGTTCAATCTTAAAAAGCGGACAACACAATGCTGTTCTTTTGCCAGGGAGATCCTAACAAGAGGGTTATTGCCGCCACCCAGAGAGGCTACTTTATAATGCGGGTTGATAGCGGTAATACAGGCTTTAATTAAGGTTTTAAAACTGTCTTTGCCTTCATACTCTCTGTAAAGTGAAACCAGATTAATTTGCTGGAAAAGGTTCACTACTTCCAATCGTAACCGGTGCTTATTAATAATTTGTTCAACTTGTCTTTGTGTCCTAAACAAAGGATGGTCGGCAAACCAGGTTCGAATGGGTTGTTCGGCTTCTTTTTTTACAAAGGTTTTTTTATGAAATGCAATCAATTTATCGAGGTAATGTTGCAGACGTTCAGGATTATAGACTTCACAACGATTCATTTTTTTTAAAATGCTATTGAGTTCATTAATTTGTTTTCTTTTTTGGCTGAGCAGGCCGCCAGCAAGCGGGAGTAGATCAAACATAATTGTCCATCCTTGGTTATCTTATGTTTTAACTATAGACAAAAAATTAAGCATCTGATCATTCTTTATTCAATTTGGAAAGATTGCACTACATACACCAGGATTCAGGGACGTCAAAAAAAAATTTCTTCACTAATGATATGCTTAATAATCACTTAAGCTGCCTTTGCTAAGATGAAATCAAATGATAGTTAGAAAGTGAATATCATGAGCAATAATAAAATTTCACCTCGTTTAGCAGCTGGCTTTTTTGGTGCTCATTATCATCCCAAGACTGCTTATAAGGATTTGGCACCGAATGTTGTTGGTGTTTCTCCTAAACAGGACGACACGACAAACATAGCAGAAAAAAAGCCACCTGTAGTGCCAAAATTGAGAGAGGCCGTAATGAAGTCCCTCATGGAGGCGTCGTTACAACCTCAAAATCCGTTAGCGATTTTTACAAAAGATTAGCTTTTAGCGACCAGGCGTTTAAATAAAAGTACTGGCTTTAAAAAAGGGATTATTCGTTAATAATCCCTCTTTATTCACGATGCTTGCTCTTTAGTTTTATTCTTGTATTATCCCGTTCCCTTTAAATAATTTTGAGAAATAAGATGACAAGACTAACGTATACTCCTGAGCAACTCTTAAATCTAAGAGCCTACGCACCCAAAGAAAAACCAGCGGGAATACCGGAAGAACTTTGTATTTCCAAATACGGGAATATAGACACCCTATTTAATGGCAGAACAGGGACCTCCTGTAGGCCCGTTGAAAAAATCAGGTTTGAGGATGATTCGAACATTGGAAACTCACCATTGGTTTGCCTCTAACTAGATTGGTCGTGAATAAGAATCAGTCATACCCGATAGTGTTAAACGTTTCTTTCAATCATCCAGCTTGAACGTGGTGCTATTCTCCCTTTCCTCTGTGATTTGACCCTGACTTCCTTTATCGGAAGGTGTTACTAATACAGGAGGGAAATGTTGATGATCGATAGGCGACGTTGGCTCAGGCGTTCCTCTACCCCCGAGCCTTTTTATTATTGTAGTAGGACTATGCTCAGTTACAACATTTACTACAGTATCAACAAGGCCCAATACAATTTTGGCCAGGTCTGGTTCTTGTTCAAACGCAGGGCCTGTTTCTTCTATGAAGATTACCGGGCGTAAGTCAGGATCGTCCGGAGGACCAATCTCGTTAATACTCACCTGCAATTTCACAGCAAATAATTCGTGAACGCTTGCAAGAAGCGAGTGTTTCGCTAAAAAAACCAATGCCATAACAGTTAAACAACTGACACTGAGAAAGAAGCTAGGTGGAATTAGACACATGAAGGCTACTGTCAGGGTTGTAAAACCGGCCGCTAATAATTTAACCCATACGGTTTCTGAAGAGCGTTCGATTAAATTTATACTTCTTCTTTGCTGGGCCTGCTTTTCCCAGGGAGCAGATCTATCGATAACAAAATCAATGGTTTTCTTGTGTCGATAATTGATAAACAAGGAACAGACGCTTTTCACGACATCACTAAAGCTACTGGCAATAAAAAGGCAGGCAGGAATTATAGTCATATGCCCTATAGCCATTAAAGCTAATAGATAGGCGATAATGGTTAGTGTTTTTGCGAGCGTTTCGAAGAATAAATAATACACTTTACGCGGGTTGGTTGTCGTACCATAAGCCAACGTGCTGCGCCAAATCCAGCTAAGGGTCAGACTGTTATAGATGACGCCAAGCAGTGGCATATTACGTAAGATAGAGACCGATTTAGAGAGCCAGTGAATGAGTGGGGGGGCAATTCTCTCAATCCAGATAAGAATGGCATGTCCTGCGCCACTGTTATAAGCCCAACTGCCCAAACCAATACTGGAGAGGGCGCCGGCAATAAGAGTCCACCAATAAGAAGGCTTCGTTTTATCAATTACTTTTAACAAGTAACCAAGATGATGATGGCCATCATGATAAAGATGGGTCAAAAGTTCATAAAGATTTTTAGAGTTCGCAAAGAGTTTTTCATAGGCGCCCTCTGTTTTAGAATCAGCTTTAGAAGCACGGTTAGGCCTATTTTTTTTAACGGCAAGACTTCCTAAGATAGCGAGAAGAAGCGGATCGTTCTCATCTTTTAACTCAATGAATTCAAAGAGATCCTGGCAAGGATAATTTAACTCGAGGCATTCTCTTTCTAAACTCTCTTTGGTAACGTCCAAATTTGCCCCTTGCAAATAGCGTAAAACAATGAGCTTAAGGGTTTTGGCTTTCCTATCACTTAATTTCGGCATCGTTGAATCTCTTCTTCATTAAAAGACCACTTTCTTATGCTCAGTTGCTTGAATTTGGAAATTAGAGCGTTTCATAGGCGTATTTAACGGCAGCACTTATTTGTAGTGACTTGATAAAACGCATACGCTTGGATGTTCCGGGCGGATCGTAAGAAAATGGTGAGTAGAAGACAAGATCAAAAAGCATTATTTTATTTCAAGATAAAATTAAATTGAAGCCAATGAGGGCCTGAGTGCCTTTTAATGCATGTTGTACTTCCTTATAATTTGACCGATATCATCGATCTTGCGATGTTTGTCATTTCTAGCTAATTCATCTTCGATGACAAATTCGCCAGGCACTGAAACATTTGAAGAGAGGCAGGACCTACCACTATGCAACGATTACCTGTATTAAAGCCTGGTGATAGTGTTGAAATTATTGCACCTGCCTCCCGTTGTACTGATGAGGTATTGAGTGATCTGAACGATTTGCTGGGGTCATGGCAATTAAATTGCATCATTGATCAAGCTATTTTTGGTAATGACTTGTTATGTGCCAATACCGATGAGATACGCTTCAATCTGTTAAGAAAGGCTCTATTAAATTCAGCAACCAAAGCGGTTATTTGTGCCCGTGGCGGCTATGGCAGCATGCGGTTACTGCCCCAACTAAGTCAAATAACACCGGTAAATCCTCCCAAACTCTTTGTTGGTATGAGTGATATCACTGCGATTCATTTGTTTCTCGAGCAACAGTGGCAATGGCCAACTATTCATGGTGCGCTTGCAAGAGATAAATTTTCTCCTGAATCGATTCTTTCATTAAAATCAATCTTATTTGGAGACGTGGAACAAATTAGCTTATCGGGTTTGCCGCTGAATGAACTTGCTGCAAGCGATAAGGTAATCGAGGCGAGGTTAACAGGAGGAAATTTAACCCTGGTACAAACAAGTATTGGCACAATATGGCAACTTGATGGGCAAAACAAAATTATTTTTTTAGAAGAAGTAGGCGAGCGAGGCTATCGTGTTGATCGCATGCTGGAGCATTTATCCCAGGCAAGTGTTTTTAAAGAGGCAGCAGCTATTTTATTTGGTGATTTTCTTACTGGCAATGAGCCAAATGGTTCTTCTCTGGTTAAACCGGTACTGGAGCGATTTGCGCAAAACAGCCCCATTCCCGTTGCACAAATAGAAGGAATTGGGCATGGTTATACAAACTTCCCTCTCTTATTGGGAGCGGTGGCCAAATTGCAATTGGGGGAGCGAGTCGAGTTAACTTGTTTTAGATAACAATCAATTAGAGTCTTTTTCCAAACTATTAAGAGACTCGTTAACGTTTTTTTATCTTTCTCAATCTCAGGGAGGATTAAATTGAGAGATCGAAAGTTCCTGAAATTAGGTGAAAAACCACTTAAAATGGCCTGCCGTTCCATTGATAAAATCGCTCAACCTTTATTTGAGTCATTTGATTTGACTTTTTTTTCTTATAAATTATCACAGGGGGATAAATTTATATTTCTAACCAATAACTATCCCTGGCTTAAGAATTGTATTGATAAGGACTATGCGACTTACCTCTCATCATTTCAACCTGAGCATGAGATTATTATTTGGGATGCGCTTCCTAAAGATAATCCGGTAATGGTTGTTTATAACGATGCGAAAGAAAATTTCAACATTGCTCATGGGGTTACTATTATCAAGAGTAGTGGAGCCAAAGAAGAGCATTTCAATTTTGCGACAACCAGAGACCATTATGAAATGAATAATTTCTATTTTCAGCATCAGGAAATTCTTGAACGCTTTATTCTTTATTTTCGTGATAAAGCGAAAAAAATTATTGATGCTGCTTTGACGCATGCGCTTTCTTTGCACGAACTGGGACTGATTAAAAGCGCTCTACTGCAACAAGAGTTTTATCGTGAAATCGATTATTTTATAGAAAATACCCAGATTAAAGCGATTCAGATCGACGTGGAAGGAGAAAGTATTGATCTTAACTACACGTTAGCCCATACGGGCTATTATTTGCTTCAGGGGCTAAGTACGAAGGAAATCGCAAGAGCCTGTTATGTTTCAGTAAAGGCAGTGGAAGCAAGATTGGCTAAATTGAGAAAAATAACAGCCACTAAAAATAAAAAAGAGTTAGTCGACTTTTTAAATAAAGGGGAGGTTAGAAAAGCCCTGGATTTAGCCTTACAAAAAAAATCAAGGCATGTACATAGCAAACTGGGTTGGATGAGCAGGCTTCTTTCCTAGCCAGGGTGCAACCCGGGAGTGTTAACTCCCAGATGGCGAAGTGCTGGTGTCATCTGCCTGTTAACGTTAAAAAAGGGACAGGCAAGTCATGATGATTTTGGGCTCTTGTTGGATTAAAAAAACCACTTTGTCTTGCTGTGACTGACAGGTCGTAACTTAATTGCTGGTATTTGCTCTGGCTTTGGGTATAGGCGCGTACCCTCATTTCAAATTGCCCAAAAATACCATCAGCAGCCAAGGCACTTACTTTGGAAGAAAGACCATTATTTCCAGGCTTCCCGTTATCAAAAGTAAACTCTGGGTGTGATTGGGTGATGCAAATGTTTTGATCTAAATTTTCTGCTACCGTATCAAGGTCAAAACCACTACTGGTTCGAGTTGACGCAGTGGCTGTCAATCCATGTGCTGTATCCAGATTATAACCTTGATGATGCAGAAAAATGACTGCCAGGTTTTCTCTATTACTGCGCGCAATTAATCTACTCTGGGTAGACAAGCGTGCCGTTTCCTCTGTCGTTGCGGCTTTCGGAATAAGGCGTTCAACCAGATAAGCTGCTCTTTTTGGATCGCCTACATCTTGATACAGGGTTCCATCATACGACGCTGCAATAACCTGAGAGCCACGGCAAATTCCACATAAAGGTTTGGGTTTAGAGGCTCGTTGCTGGATATAGACCAGGCTAAATTCTAATGCATCGCGTCTTGCATCGGAGAGCTCACCGTTTAAATAGTTAGGCAGTTTGGTTTTTAAATGCAATGGTTGGCCATAAAAGCGTGGGTCAATATCCTGGCCGCCGGGGATTAATACTCCATCAACCTGGTCAAACATGGATTTCGCATAGGCATAAAGTGCTGCCATTTGAGGAAACTTTGTCGGCTCATTAGCATGAAGTTCCCGCATGGTTTCGATCATGACCATGGGGAAACTGATTTTTTCCTTTTTCCAGCCTTCAGCAAAAAGAAGAGAAATTTCCAGTGGTAACAGGTGGTTATTTTTAGCAGTAATTTTTGCTAATAAATCAGCTTTTAACCGGTCTATCCTCCGAGAAGCCAATTGATTTAATTCAGTAATTTCTTTATCCAACTCGACTTCGTTGACAGTTGGGCAGTAATCCATGCGGACGGGATTAAGGTTGCGTGCCGCCAACATTGTTTCGGTCAGTGATCCGGCTA
This sequence comes from Legionella sp. ST3F1, assembly GCF_048553315.1. Classification (NCBI taxonomy): domain Bacteria; kingdom Pseudomonadati; phylum Pseudomonadota; class Gammaproteobacteria; order Legionellales; family Legionellaceae; genus Legionella; species Legionella sp. ST3F1. The sequence continues at coordinate 49,248 of NZ_JBLZIO010000009.1, forward strand.
CACCAGGCATACTATTATTCCATGAAACCAAGATGGCAGGCTGGCTATTTTTAACATGGATCTTATCAAAGTAGATGGTCTTATCGGTTACCAACTCGGCTACACCAAGCCCATCATCAGCGCGGATAATAACCTCTCTGGCGGTTGCTCCACCAACGATGGAAACATAGTCCATCGGACAGTTTTGCCAAATAACCGAATCAAATACTTGTAAATTATTTAAAGAGCAGTGGGAAACAGGGCATTGCTTAAACAAAACCTGTTGCAGTTGGCTATGGTCAAAGCTGGTACCATTAAAGGAGCAATACTGCGCTTGCGTGTTTTTTATTGAGGCTTTATTGAGTACGGTGTTATTAAAGCTGCAATTTTCTATGTTTAGATTTTCAATCTTTGCGCCACTGAGATCACAACAGTCGAAGCTACAATTTTTTATTGTGACAAGCCCAGAAAAATCCAGCTCAGTGAATAGTTCTGTTCTACGTAATACCTGAGTAGACGTAACCATACTTTCGTCAGCATTTTTTCCCGGGATTTGAAAGACCGCTTTCTGAGGTACTGTAAAATGAAGACTTTCCAGAACAGGTAAAAAACCATGGGTCTGTAAGTAGTCTGCCAGAGACAATTTTTTCCCTTTGCCAAGCTCTTTTTTCTTTTGAGCCAAGTCATCTAACAGGGTTTCGAATTCTTGTTGGGAAATTGGTCGCATCATATCTCCAAGCGGCCTAACTATTGATGTAACGGAGAGCGCTTTTGTTTAAACGCTGCTGCTAAAACAAAAACTATGCATGGATTCAAAAAGCCGTTAACAACGTATGCCAGGGTAAAAGTTTATAAATTATACTCGATGAGTAAATTGTGATCAATAAGTGTTGTGAAGAAGTCGGAGTACGAGGCTTCATGCCCCCTATGCAGAAAGTTGGCAAGGTTTAGTGGCGAGTCATGCATTAATAAAGAAGGCATGATATGGTAAGGTCTTTGCAGACATAACCAAGCGGTCACACCAGGTCGATATGGAAGAGGCCTTTAGGACATGAAAACCAGTCAATGGATAGTCACTTTATGGCTGGGGTTGCTCAGGTGCAAATGGTTGTCAGCAGTTATTGGTACTCCAAACCCTTGTTAGGTCAATCAGATTCAAATAGGTTAGCTATTGGGTGTTTGAATCCAAATCAATCCGACCCATTTAAAAAGGTTTAAAGTGAATTACTATTATGAAAATTGTTATTAAGGTGGGTACACAAAGCATCTTGTCGCATGATGGAACACCATTTGAACCCATCATGAAGCATTTGGTTGAGCAAATCGTAGCCTTACAGAAAGCCGGGCATCTTATTGTTCTGGTTAGTTCTGGTGCAGTTGCTTCAGGACGTAAGGTAGCGCAACAGCTGCTGGGACGGCAATATGGAAGTTCGATAGCCGAAAAGCAAGTATTGGCATCTCTGGGGCAACCTGAACTCGTTCATATTTATGCTGCGATGTTTAGAGCGCATAAAATCCTCGCTGCGCAAATTTTACTGACCAAACAGGATTTTCGAACCCGGCAACACTATTTAAATATAGCCAGATTACTGCGGGAAATAGTAGAGCAAAAAAATATTATTCCTATCATTAATGAAAATGACAGTGTTTCTATTGAAGAACTGATGTTTACCGATAACGACGAATTAGCAGGTCTTATTGCAGCGCAAATGAATGCTGATAAATTAATTATCTTAAGTAATGTGGAAGGGGTGTATACAGGCCACCCGGATTATGCTGACTCGGAATTTATTCCTGTTATCGGACCTGAAAAAGGCTGGCCTGCAGTATCTGCAGTAAAAAGTACGCATGGACGCGGCGGCATGATTAGCAAGCTTGGCACCGCCCGCAAAATGTCCGCTCTTGGCATTACTACCCATATAGCAAGCATCAATCAACCTTCCGTGATTATGCGCATTATTGCAGAAGAACAAATTGGCACTATTATTTTGCCTGCCAAGAGAAAATCAAATATAAAAAGATGGATTGCGTTTAACAGTGAAAAAAGAGCAGGTTCAATTTCGATTAATCCCCGCTTATATCAACTTTTAAAAGAAAATAAACGTGTTCTAAGTATATTGCCAGTAGGGATAGAGAAATACGACGGGGATTTCAAGCGTGGTGATCTTATAGAGATTCGGACCCTCGAAGGGGAGAAAATTGGAATTGGTTTGGCTAAATATGATGCTAATAAATTAGCTGACTATGTAGGGCAAAAAGATAAGCCTATCTTTATTCATTATGATCATTTGCATATTTTCCAGGAGATTTAAGTGAAAGAGAAAGTAATGACGGCACTTAAAGCAGTAAAAGAAGCCAGCCAGAGCTTAATTTCATTCAGTGAAGCGAAGCGCAACGAAGTACTCCTGGATCTTGCCAAGACCTTAGGCGAAGAAACGCAACAAATTATTGCTGAAAACAAGAAAGATTTGGCCGCGATGGATCAGGCTGATCCCAAATACGATAGGCTTCTTTTGTCGGAAGAGCGGGTTCATGCGATCGCCTCTGATGTTGCATTAGTGGCTTCTTTGAAACACCCGCAAGGCCGCATACTTGATGAAAAACAGTTGCCTAATGGTTTGCGAATACAAAAAATTTCCGTTCCCCTGGGCGTAGTGGCTGTGATTTATGAATCCAGACCAAATGTGACCATTGATGTTTTTTCTTTGTGTTTTAAAACAGGCAATGCATCTGTACTTAAAGGCGGTAAAGAAGCTTACTATAGTAATCAATGTTTAGTATCCCTTATCAATAAGACTTTAAGTCGCCACAATATTAATCCTGATGTGGTCTATTTATTGCCGCCAGAACGCGAGGCCATGAATGTTCTTTTGACCGCAAATGAGTGGGTCGATGTTTGTATTCCAAGAGGGGGGCAAGCGTTAATTAATTACGTGCGTGAGCACGCCAAAATCCCTGTGATAGAAACGGGTGCTGGTATTGTTCATACCTATTTTGATGCCAGTGGGGATAAGGAAAAGGGTCGTCTGATTATTAACAATGCTAAAACCAGGCGAGTAAGCGTTTGCAATGCCTTGGATACCTTGATCATCCATGAGAAACGCCTGGATGATTTATACCATTTAGTTGAATTGCTTGCTGAAAAGAATGTTGAACTCTTTGCCGATGAGTTAAGTTATAGAATGCTTGAACAGTCTTATCCTAAAACATTGCTTCATCAAGCCGGCCCTGATGATTTTGGCCATGAGTATTTATCTTATAAGATGTCGATAAAAACAGTTTCTTCAAAAGAAGACGCTGTTAAACATATTCATGACTATACCTCGGGTCATAGCGAAGCGATTATTACAGAAGATAAATCAGCCGCTGACTATTTTATAAATCAGGTCGATGCGGCGGCTGTCTACGTTAATGCCTCTACTGCGTTTACCGATGGTGGGCAATTTGGGATGGGGGCTGAAATTGGCATTAGCACGCAAAAATTGCATGCTCGGGGGCCCATGGCATTAGAAGCACTATCTAGCTATAAATGGGTTATTTTGGGTGACGGCCATATAAGAACATAGCCATAGAGTAGGACGATTAGGTTAATCCTCAATTATTTATTTTTATAATTAGGTTCTATAATTAATTTAACTAATCCACTAGTGAAAAGATTATGCTTTTACGTAAATCGATTTTGGTTGGTATGAGTATTTTTCCCTTCTTTCCTGGTGCTGCCCTGGCTGAACCTAATTCGGCTGCTTTAGAAATCACGATGCAGGCTTTACGGCAGTGTTATGAGGTAGAACATAAAACAGAGTCTGAAGTCGCTATCTGTATGAATGAACGAATAAGACAAAATCCAAACCTTATCTATTTTCAGGCTCATCTATCCGGCGATATTCCCGGTGATTTGGAATTGATATTGTATAATCATGCTGGTTACACAACAAAATGCGCGCTCTATGCTGGAAGAATAATTGAGTTAAGGCAGTGCGTGAATTATCAAGCCCCCCCTCTTACCAATAGCCAGGAATTATCCATTACTCCCCCGAATGAATAAAAGCAAGGGATTGTGGACAGCATAAAAGAATGGAATTTTACGCGTATTTATTTTGGGTACTCCATGAGCTCTGGCAATGGTGCAATTGTTTGTTGCCTCTCGCCCGTACACAGTCAAATATCTGTATTCCCTGTGAACAAGAATTTTGTTGGCCAAGGATAACTATTGTATGTACAATAGTGAATTTTGTGATCATTTAAAGCGCACAGAGATTTATTTTTAGTACAAGATGATAGGAAACTTGAATGGCTACGAATCGGGCAGTTATGTTGGCAATGATTCATGAAAGAGATCGGAGGTTTCTTCTGCATTCGGGCGTCACTCTTGAAAAATTCACGTCCAGTATTTTGCACGCTTCAGCCTCTTCTCCCGACATATTACAAGTTCATTTAGAAAAAATGGCAACCCTTGAGGAATCCGAACGCCTTGCCTTGTTGAATGAAAAATATCGCGGAAGGACGCTTTTACATGCAGCTGCACGATATCCGGCCTCCTTAAAATTGGTTTTAGCAGCTTATTCTGAGGAGGGGCGCAAAGAGGCAGTGCAAGAAAAAGATCAGGAGCTGAAAACCGTCTTGCATTTAGCAGTTGCAAATCCTGAGTCCCTGCAAATCATTTTAGACTTATATTCGCCGGAGGAATTGCTAGAAGTTGTCCAGGCAAAAACAGCACAGGACGACACGACTTTGCATCTAGCCGTTCCCTATGTTGAATCCTTCCAACAGATTTTGGCCATTTACCCCCCTGAGAAACAGTTAATGGCTCTGCAGCAGACAAATAAAGGTCGTCTCAGTGTTTTGCAATTGATCCTGTCTTATCCCAAGACCTTAAAAACCATGTTGGACTCCCATGCTCATGCTATTTGGAGTTTACATCCGAAGAATGGGCGAGAAACCCAAGGCGAAATGGAACCCACGATGTGGCACATCGCTGTCAAAAATCCGGACGCATTGGAATTGCTTTTACAAGCATTACCGGAAGCAGGGCGGGTGCAGGCCGTACAAGGAAAACTAGCAGGTCACAACCTGTTGAATTGGGCGCAAGATAATCCCAATACTTTGCGAGTTATCCTCCGATATTTACCTGAGCTGGCTCGACTCCCCTTACTTTTGGAGCGAGGCCCAACTGGTAGCAATATTTTGGAACGACTGGAGATGAGCTCAAATTTTTTGAGCCTTGCAGCGATTTTGGAGTCGTTTCCTGAAGCGGCAGGCTGGATGGGGGAAGCAGGTGGTAAAACACGCTGGTTACCGCCATTTAATACAGCGAATAATCCTGCCAAGCTGATGCAGCAAATGTTAGTCCTTTATGATCATATAAAACAATTAAAACAGTGTGGTATGGAGCTATCCGATGCTAAGGGTGTTGGCAAACAGACGATTGAGTTGGCAGACAGTTTAGTTTTATCACTGAATCAATTTATCAAAGCAAAGAAAGGGCTTGATGTTCCCGCAATTGCGGCTACGCAAAAGGAATTTTGCATGAAGCTTGGTCAAGGCTATAAAGAAATGAGGACACGCTCCGAATTGGTAGGCGCGATTATTCTCAATATTGCCATCGCGGCCACAGTGATAGGTTTTCCTTTTGTGTTGGGTAAATTATTTAGTACTGGCAGTGGTTTTTTTATGCAAACCGAAAGACAGTACAGGGTATCTGCAATCAGGGATGCTTTCCTCACTTTGGAGCAGAATAACGATTTCAGGACAGCGTTGCTAACACCGGGTGGTGGTGGCATGTAGTTATCTTCCATTTATTCTCTGTGTGATAGTCATTCTTTTAGGATAAATCTTAAAATGGTATTTCCTTGATGTTCAACCTGTTCACGCCAGACTGAAAGGGCTCTGACCCATATGAGCTTGTCACCATAGAGAGCCTGGTAGACGACGCAAGGCTCTTCCGTATTTTCATCAATGGCGATGGCCAATACTTTATACAAGCGCTCTGGTTGACGATAGTGAGCATAAAGCCCTCCAATCTTAACCGCTTGCTCTGCTTGGTCGATGGTTTTTTTCAAGGTATCAGAATTGTGCATGGCTTGGCTCTCCATTTAAAGATCAACGGGTTTTCATTAGCCTGTTCTCATTATCGACCTTAAGTATGACAGTTTTGCCTTTTAGCGTCATTTTGCGCATAATAGCGCGTCTAAATTATTCAGTGGGTGAAAAAATGGGGTTAATGGATATCAAAAGCGGTCGTGACGTACCCAATGAAATTAATGTAATTATCGAAATCCCTATGCATGGGGAACCAGTAAAATATGAGGTTAATAAAGAAACAGGCGCTTTGTTTGTCGATCGATTTATGACAACAGCGATGTTTTATCCTACCAATTATGGTTATGTTCCAAAGACGTTGTCCGAAGATGGTGATCCGGTTGATGTCTTGGTGGTAACCCCTGTGCCCTTAATCAGTGGTGCCGTGATTCCTTGCCGTGTGGTTGGTATGCTTAAAATGACCGATGAAGCAGGCGTAGATACTAAAGTATTGGCTGTCCCTACCAGTAAATTGAGTAAAATGTATGATCACGTGAAAACGTATGAAGATTTACCTCATCCCTTGTTGCTATCGATTGAGCATTTTTTCCAGCATTATAAAGATTTGGAAGAAGGCAAATGGGTCAAGGTAGACGGCTGGCAGGGACCAGACGCTGCTCGTAATGAGATTATTTCAAGCGTTGCTCGTTTTGAACAAGATCAGTGAAAGAGGTTTTTCGTAAAGGCAGAAGGGTTCTTCTGCCTTGCTGGTTGTATGGGCCTTTGTTTGGCTAATTTTTATGTTCAGTTGTACTGCTTGTCTTATCTTCTTGTAATATCTGCTCCAATTCGCCGGAAGCTTGGCGGGAAAAACTGATTAATTCGTGTTCTTTTTCAAAGAAAGCAAACGATCTCCGGAGAGAGCTTTCATCGTGCTGAGCGAAAGCATGTGCTTTTCTGCGCATGCTGTCAGCACTGTAGCCCAAAAATTTCATAATTTCCTGGGCCATCGTTAATGAAGAATCAAAAATTTCGCGTTTAAAATAATCGACGCCGGCTTTATGCAACTCATAAGCATGACGGCGGTTGCGGGCTCGAGAATAGATGGCCAGATGGGGGAACTCTTCCTTGCATAATTTAACGATTTCAAGGCTGGTATCAGGATCATCGACCGCTACAATCAACAGTTTGGCTTGCTGTGCGCCAGCATTTTTCAATAAATCAAGGCGTGACGCATCACCAAAATAACCTTTAAAACCGAACTTCCGCAGTAATTCTACTTGTTCGGGATCTTTTTCTAATACCGTAAGTTCGATGCCTTGGGCTGTGAGAAAGCGGCCGATGATTTGTCCGAAACGACCATAACCAGCGAGAATAATGGGCTGTTGCTTATCGATAGCATCAAATTGGCGTTGAGGAATTGCACTCATAAAGGAGGGGACAATGAAACGTTGATAAAAGAGCATTAAAAAGGGGGTTGTTGCCATTGAAAGGGCAACGGCAAGTGTATAGAAATTGGCTTCTGCTAATGAAATTACATTGACTGAGCTGGCGAATTTGAATAATACAAACGCAAACTCACTTCCCTGAGAAAGCGCCAGAGCAAAGCCGACAGTTTGTAGCTTGGTTAAACCAAAACCTTGCCCGAGAATAAGAAGGATGAGGGCTTTGATAGCGATAAAACTGACTACCGTACCCAACAGTTGCAGGGGTTGAGTTGATAGCAAGGTAAAATTCATTCCCATACCAACTGAAATGAAAAATAAGCCAAGCAGTAAGCCTTTGAAGGGTTCAATATCGGTTTCTAAAGTACGTTTATATTCGGAGTTGGCTAGTACGACGCCTGCTACAAAAGCACCCAGGCCAGGTGAAACACCAATAGCCTGCATTAATAGAGTAATACCCACAACCAGGGCTAAGGAAGTAGCGGTGAACACTTCCCGTAAATTAGTTTGGGCAATGATGAAGAAGAAATGACGCGATAGGTAATGCCCTGCAACAATAATCGCTGTGATAATACCCGCAATTACTCCGGCATGAGTCCATCCTGAAAGTGCGTGAAGGAAGCTGGTAGAATGGATGGCTGTATTTGGCTGAGCTGACGGGGCCAATAAGGGTATAATAATAAGGATTGGGATTACAGCGATATCCTGAAACAATAATACGGCAAAGCAGGTTTCTCCTGTTGCTGTGCGCATCAGGTTTCTTTCCTGCAACATTTGCAAAACTAGCGCGGTGGACGATAAGGCAAGCGCCATACTAATTGCCAGGGAAACATGCCAGTCGAAACCGAGCAGGATGCCGCTCATAGTAAGCGCCATTGTCGTGAGCGTAACCTGTAACCCTCCGAGACCGACAATGGCTTTTCTTAAACGCCATAAAGTTTCTGGCTCCAATTCCAGACCGATAAGGAAGAGCATCATGATCACACCAAATTCAGCAAAATGCATAATTTGTTGTGCATTACCTATAAATTTGAAGCCAAAAGGGCCAATGAGGACACCAACAATGAGATAACCGAGTACAGAGCCTAATTTAAAACGACTGGCGATAGGTACAATAACACAGGCTGCTGCAAGGAATGTAAAAACATTAAAAAGAAAATCATTATTCATTCGTGTCTTGTTTTGGTTGGGGAACTCTCAGAGTATACCTGAACTCGACAAGACAACTAATGGTTTGTTTTTCTCTACCTTGCAATTACCCTGGGAGATTAAATAAAGGCGCGTGCCAGGCTGCTATCGGGTTGAGTTACTCCCACATTTTCTCTGTGACTTGCGCTGGTCTTCGGTTCTATGAGAGGGCTGAAAAACGTCACTTTATCTTGTCGAGGGGGATTATTCAGAGTAAGCTCTGACATGACTTCTTCTAAATCAGGCATAGGATCTAGCTCTTCTTCCTGCAACACTGCAGTTGATTGCGAGGCGATTCCCTGTTGTGCGGGAGTCCGCGAAGCCACTATGGATTGTTGAGCGACTATGGGTTCTTCGAGCGCTGCTAGTGAGGTCCCTTGTTGCCCTTGGTAATCTTGAATCATATCGGCTACTACGGAAAGTCTCATCATTAAATCAAGCAGATTTTTTCTATCCTTACTTTGCAGTGAAAAAAGCAGGTTGCTGAATTCAGTAACCGCATGGTCAAATTTTTGTTTTTGGGGTTCTGAGGCAAAGGTTATGCTTTCCAGCATCGCCCCAGTGATTGCACTGCCTACAACAGCACTGACGGATTGATCCGGTTTTGGGGTAAAAAAGTGAAGCGGATGACTTGCTGTCACAGTTGTTTCTGGTTTAGGGCTTTCTCTTTTAAAATAAGTCTGCATCCAATTAACGAGTAAATTAGGCTGCTCTGAACGAATAGCAAAAGAGGGGCTTTCTTGTGGAGGCAAGGTGGAAGGAACTACAAAATAATCTTTTGTCGCTTGAAAAGTATCAATCATATCTCCTGGGTAGGTCACAAAATTATAACCCAGGGCTGCCCCTAGCCACATTACGGCCGGGCTTTCTTCCGTCAAATAACCTACAGAACGCTGGTACCAAAGGTCATAACCGCCTTCTTGTTCATGGCGCTTGGCAAACTCGTGAGCGGTATGTTCGATACTCTTCTTTAATTGTTCGGTTGTTTCATAGAGTTCCCTAATGGCAACTTTATTTTTTTGGAAATCAGGTAGAGAATCAGTCCAATCCTGCCATCCTACAATTTGGAAACTCAGGCCGGCACGGCGAGCAAGACTGTTGATAAGGGTTATTTTTTCTTTAGTGCTTTTATCACCATGCGCCTCGTTAAATTTTTTGACTGAGATGCCAAGAGGGGCCAGGAAATGTTGTAAATTACTTTCAAAATATTGAGCACCTAACTTAAGAGCATCCTGTTTAAGTTGATTGATTTTCTCTTGGGAAAGGGGTGCTTCCTCGGAACTTTGCGGTTTTAAATTATGCCAATAAACCTCATCTGCAATGAGCAGCGTGGTGTATTGATGGTGTCGCAATGAATACTTGAGTGCTGCCTCCAGATACTCCCCTGCGCAATATTCGTTACCTACGATACTAAGAAGCATCAAATTAGTTGTGCTGCTGAGATCAGAAAAATTCTTTTTGGATTTTCCTTTACCAACAAAATTAGCTTTTAAAATGGGGCCTTTCCCTTTAACTCTAGGCATCTCTCTTCTCATTTCAGCAAAATGGACCTTAATAATACAGATCGAGTATTAAGTTATCCTTAAGACAGTCCGAAATGTCGCATTATATCGATTGTTGTATTTTATGCATAACATGGACATTAGCTGATGTTTGGCAGGGTATTCAGCGCGCTAACTATTGAGCTGTTTATTAACACAATATTAGGGGCCTTCTAGATTCTGAGGAAAGCAATCACGCAAACCAGCTAGAATGGAAGTAGTTCACATAACGCCAGTGCCTGATTGCAATCCGTGCTGATTAAGACGAGGTTGCTTTGGAAATCTCCTTCACCGGGGGAGTCGAGGATTGTAAATGCATCATCCCTCGTACTATCGTACCTAAAATCTGGATAGTGGGTAGATTTTTACTTTGTAAAGGATCGGCGCTCAAGATAGTCATGTCAGCCAGTTTGCCTGGTTCGATACTACCTTTGTCTTGTTCTAAACCATAGAGTAAGGCTGCATCGATTGTAAGTGCCTTGAGTGCATCAGTGAGATCCACCTGCTCATTAGCGGCAAATCGGTCGATACACGCCTTTGTCGGAGGGGAATCCCAGTTTTGTATTTCACGGGTGTTCATGAACTGAATCATTTGTAAGGGGTTGGGGGCTGTGGTTGGTGAGTGGGCATGAGCACTGATTGTGCCAAATGTCCTTTTAGCGCTGGCTAAGGGCGTATCTTTATAGAATCCGTTGGGGTTAGGTATTCTTTGGCATAAAGCCTCACCCCAATAATACAAATGGGGTACAAACCAATTGACAGTCACCCCTAACTGGCGCATACGCTCTAATTGATCCTCGCGTACAAATTGGGCATTCACAATGATTGGATGAAACAGCGTCTCAGGATAAAAACGTTGTACTTTCGCTGTAAGATTTAAGGCCAAATCAATGGCTGCATCACCATCGCACTCCAGCGCCACCGGTGTTTTTGCACGGCCTGCAGCCATCAGGATTGCTTCCAGTTCTCTGGGCGAGTAATTCAGAGGCCCCTTCCATTCCAAATTAACGTTTAAATAAGAGTGGTTGAGGAAGGCCCTGTATTCATTTGCAGCACCATCAACCTGGATAGAGACGGGCCCTGGATACAGACGCGGCTTGTCTTGATAGACCAGATCCATTCGTTGTTTTTCAGGAACACTCGCGGGATTAACAATAATATCTACCGGAAAATCATCCTGTTTGGTTAATTGCTCATAACGACTGAGCCACTCAGGTTGGGCTCGTGCTTCAGTGACTGTCGTATAACCTCGTTGTGAATAACGCTTGGCTGCCGTCTGAATCCCTGCTGTTACTTGCTCTTCTTTAATTAGAGTTGCCAATAAATTGTATAAGGGGGCATTGCGAATGACGCCGTCCTGATTAATTTTATCAGCCAGGGAGGGTACTTTTTTTATCGCAGCCTGATTAAGCAATGCCTGGTGGCCTGAAGAAAAGAAGACTATGATGGGTTTCGTGGTACTAATTTTATCCAACATCGCCTGGACAAGAGGTTCTCCTTGCATACGCATTTGATCGTAGCCATTAATAATGAGCCATTCGTCATTCGTGTTCAGTTTATTTTTTATTGCGGCTAAAAAAGCGGAGGTTGTTTTGATTGGTTGCCAATCAGGCTGCTCGAGGGCATTCGTAGTGGATAAATCAATAGCGTGGTCGGTTAACCAGCCATAGAGCAGGAATTGTGAGTGAGTATCGATAAAGCCGGGTGTTACGACTGCACCTTGCAAATCCACCAGTTGGGTATTTTTACCGCGGCAGTTAGCTACTAATGTTTGTTGTTCTCCAACGGCTACAATACGGTGATTAGTGACTGCAACAGCCGTAGCGTGCGATTGATTGGGATTTAAGGTGATAAAATTGGCGTTTATAAAGAGAGTGCTTGCATTTTGACAAAGAGTATTATTGGTGACCTCAGCGAATACAAAACAGGAATAGGTTAACCAGGCAAGCCCCGCGACAACGATTTTGCGCATATGTTGCATCATTCACATCCTAGTGTAAGGCATATCATAATCCTAGCGTAAGTTATTAAGAACTGGCAAAGATTTTCACGCTTCCACAGTAATTGAATGATAAAAAGTTGAATTATCCCTTCGATTTGGCCCTATAAAACGTAGTTTTATGTGTTAAAAAATTGTTGAGATATCCTGACAGGACCCAATAAAATTATTATTGTTAAATTCCTCTTGTACACTAATTTACAAAACGGTCAGAGTCGCGTAAAGTGAATGCGGTTTTTGTTTATTTTTTACACGATTATTAAGGTTATCTTAAGCTTGCCCCGGTACAATAATCTTTTTGTAAGCGTTGGAACAATAGAAAAGGAATGCAATGAGTAGTAAACACACGTTGTCCATTTTCAGTCTCACAATGATTACGGTGGGTTCTGTAGACAGTATTCGCAATTTACCAGCTACAGCCCTTTTTGGTAGTCAGTTGATTTCCTTCTTTATTTTAGGTGCATTGTTTTTTTTAATTCCTACGGCACTGGTATCCGCGGAGCTTGCCTCTGGATGGGCAAAACAAGGCGGGATCTATATCTGGGTAAAAGAAGCGTTTGGTAAAAAAACAGGATTTTTAGCAATTTGGTTGCAATGGATTGAAAATGTGATTTGGTATCCCACCATTTTATCTTTTGTGGCTGGAACAATTGGTTATTTAATTAACCCCTCTATGGCATCTAACCCTTATTTCCTCTGGATAGTCATTGTCAGTGCTTTCTGGGGCGCCACTTTAGTCAATCTGCGTGGTATGCGTTCCTCTGCCTTGTTTAGCAATGTTTGTGCGCTCTCCGGTTTACTGTTGCCTATGGCTTTAATTATTGGCTTGGGCGCTGCCTGGATTGTTGGAGGTAACCCTTTGCAGGTGCAATTTGATTCGGCAAGTATCAGCCCGCACTGGCAGGACAGATCCATGTGGGTTTCGCTAACAGCAATTATGATGTCTTTTTGCGGTATTGAGATTGCTACTGTGCATGCTAATGACGTCGATAATCCGCAACGCGCTTTTCCACGCGCATTAACTTATTCAGTACTTATCATTTTGAGCACGTTGATTTTAGGTTCACTGGCGATTGCCGTTGTTTTACCCCATCAAGAGATTAATCTGGTTGCTGGTATTATGCAGGCCTTTGATGCTTTTTTTGCTAAGTATCATTTGATTTGGTTTATGCCTTTGATTGCCTTGATGTTGGTTATGGGAGGGCTTGGTGGTGTGAGCAACTGGATCATAGCACCCACTAAAGGTTTGCTGGTTGCTGCTGAAGATGGCAATTTGCCAGAGGTGTTTCGACGTACAAATACCCATGGTGCGCCTATTGTCATGTTAATTAGCCAAGCCGTAATCGTCACTATTTTATCTGCATTGTTCTTATTTATGCCAAGTGTCAACGGTTCTTATTGGTTATTAACTGCGTTGGCAGCGCAACTTTATATGTTGATGTATTTGTTAATGTTTGCTGCTGCTATTAAATTGCGTATAAGTGCGCCGGAGCACCCACGTGCCTTCCGCATTCCAGGTGGTATGGCGGGCATGCTCCTGGTAGCCGGGATTGGTATTGTAGGGGGGTTAACAACGTTGGTAGTGAGTTTCATGCCGCCAGAAGGAATTAATGTGGGTGGTGTTAGCCGTTATGAGTTGACCTTGGTTACAGGGTTGTGTTTGATGTGTTTGCCTCCTTTTGTCAGTTCCTGGTTTCAGTCACGTACTATTCGTGTTCAACAATTGGGAACAGATTTAGTCTTGTAACAGGCTGGTATGACTATTGAACAACTCTTGCTTGCTTTGGAAGCGCGACTACCCGAATTGGAATGGAAAGTGAGTTCATTGGTGAATGCACATTTTTCCACCAAGTCGTTACCCAGGGGGTTATTTCATTCACAGGGGGATGCAAGTGCCTCTGCTTTTATTAATGAAATTAAAGCCGATATTCAAAATTTGGCGGCACAGAAAAACCAATCTTGTGCGTATTATCTTGCTCAACGAATCAATCAAAAAATTAATGTCTTGGTAACCTTATGCAATCTCCAGGATAAAAAGCCAAAAGCAAGGGCAACCATCAGTTTTGGAGTCAACTTAATCAGTACACGACAGCAGTGGTTACAATCTCTGCAAAGTGATATTGAGCGTCTATCAGCACAACAGCAGGCCATGGTTAAATCTCAGCAACTCATGCAGCAATCTCATACTGATCTGCAAGCTTTATTAAACTTGCAAGCAGAATTAGGTGAGGTAGAGAAACGCTTAACGCTTGCAAAAGAAACCTTGGCGCGTGCTACAAATTGAGTTTGCTATAAAAGCATGACTGCATTATAGGCTGCCAAGCGACGTCTAGTCCGCAAAAGAGGTAGCCTGTTGTACGTGAACTAACCAAATCCTATGATTACTCGCTACTGTAATCCAGATCCTCACTCAGCAGTTTAGCGAAGGCTGCAGCACTCATTGGTTGGCCGTAAAAAAATCCCTGTCCCTCATCACATTGGCACTGCTGTAAAAACTGCAGTTGTGCTTCGGTTTCTATGCCTTCTGCAAGCACTTTGAGTTTGAGGCTATGTCCCATAGCGATAATTGCCTCAACGATGGATGCATCATTTTGTTCGCTAATACAATCGCTCACAAACGATTGATCAATTTTCAATTTGTTCACTGGAAATTGCTTTAGATAGTTTAAACTGGAATAGCCCGTACCGAAATCATCAATAGTCAGGTTGATACCAATTTCCTTGAGTCGTCTTAAAGTATAGAGATTTTGAACGGTGTCATTCATGATGGTACTTTCAGTGAGTTCAATTTCTATATACTGTGGAGATAATTGGGCATTCGCTAATGCGTGTTTCACGATATCAGCAAAATTTTCGCGCATGATTTGAACGCCAGAAACATTGATTGCTATACGCACTGGCCTCAATCCTTGGGATTGCCAATCCTTATTTTGCAAGCAAGCATTCTGCAAGATCCATTCACCCAATGGGATAATGATTCGTGACTCTTCTGCAATTGGTATAAAGTGCTGAGGAAGAATGATCCCTCTCTTGGGATGTCGCCATCGAACCAGTGCCTCAACACCAATAATCTGCCCGGTTTTTAAATCAATCGTTGGTTGGTAGAGCAAATAAAATTCATTACGTAGCAAGGCATTACGCAACTCAATCTGCATTTCCAAACTCTTTTTGCTATGGTGTTTAATTGATTCGTGGTAAAGCTTAAAGGTATTACGGCCTTGATTTTTAGCCATATACATTGCCATATCAGCATTCTTAAGGAGCGTAGCAGCATCATTTCCGTCATGGGGATAAATGCTGATACCAATACTGGCAGTCACCACTATCTCATGGCTTGCCAATTCAATAGATTGTGTCACCCTGGTGAGAATACGCTGTGATACAAGGCGGATCTCTTTATGAGTATTGGCTACCAATAAGATCACAAACTCATCCCCCCCAAAACGCGCAACGGTATCACTTTCGCGAGTACAGAGAAGAAGGCGTTGAGCAATTTCCTGGAGCAGCATATCGCCGGCATTATGGCCAAGGTTGTCGTTAATGAGCTTAAAGTTATCAATGTCCAGAAACATGATGATGAGTCTGGTTTGATCACGCTTCGCATGGGCAATTCCCTGATTGATGCGATCATAAAGTAAGGTACGATTAGGTAAGCCAGTCAACAAATCATGATTCGCCTGGTAAGCAAGTTGTTGCTCCATTTGTTTGCGCAGGGTGATATCACGGAAGCTCCACACGCGACCTGCAATCTTATCATGCATCTTGTGTGGTTTAGCATGCCACTCAAACACGTTATTGTTAATAGATACAATTTCGTCAAAACGTTCCTGTTGTGGGTTTGCCTGTAATTCATCAATGTTTGCCAAGAATATTTGTGGATGCTTCAGTTTTTTGAAGATCTCATTAATGAAAAGTTGCCAATCAGGGTCTTGAGTGAATTTTCTGGGCATTTGCCACATATCTATAAATTTTTGATTGTAATATTCAATATTCCCATGGTGATCAACCACTAATAGGCCTTCTGCTGTGGCTTCCAGTGTTGATTGTGTCAGTGCCAGGTTTTTTTCCAGTTCACTTGTGCGATGGGCTACCCTTTTTTCTAATAATTGATTAAGTAAATCAAGGTTTACATTTTTGTAGGCCAGGGAGAGCGAAGTGAGTAAAAATTTGTTCGAGTAATAGCAACTGGCAAAAATAATAGGGATATAAATAAGGCCGCTAAAACCTAAAATAATATAGATCCCCCCCTGGAGAAACAGCCAAATGTTAAAAGGGATGAACGTAGGCAAAAGAAACAGGCTATAGATGCTCGTAACAGGGGAAAAAAAAGAAATTGAACCGGCGGTCATACCAAAAATGAGGATCACTACAAAGGTTTGATGGACAAGGCTTTCAGCAGGCATTAGTAAGGAGCCGGCGATTCCCCAGCCACAACCTGAGAGAAAGGTAAAAACAGCAAAAAGGATTAACCAGGTATCTTGCGATAATCGATTTTCTTTCAAGTGATAGTAAATAGCGGTAATCAGCCACAAAGTTGAGAGCAAAAGCATGTAAAAGAGCCAACTAATCAAGGAGGACCTGGGAACTACTTTCCACAACGCAATAGTAAGAAAAACGGCAGCAAAACTTTGGGCTGCGATGCCAAATGGATTTTGCTCATAAAGAAGACGGATCTGATCACTATGAATACGAGGGGCTAATGGCTCCGGCTGATCCTTTTCCTGATCATTCGGATACTGTTTTTTTGAGTCCTTTAGTTCCATCAATCAACCAGCCTCCAATCGTCAAATTTTATCTGTTTGACCGATGTTTCTGCTTCTTGATACCAATGGTATATAGCTAATTATAGTATTAATCGATTGATAATTAGGGATTCAGGAGGGGATTTACAAGGTATAAAGCATTTTGCAGGAGACAACGTTTGAGGGTACGGGTTAGATGAAGCAGGAAATCGACTATTAATAAGTTTTTAGCCGCGTCACATAGCATGGTTTCTTGCTGCCCCCTGCAAAGGGGGAACAGCAAGAAAGACTGCGTGTTATTAGAGCGTAAACACTGATACGGGGTTCTCATGCTGATTCTCGATGTCATCTGCAGGCTGCCTGACTACGGGCCCACCTCCAACGACTACCGGCGGCGAGTTGTCCACTGGTATAGAGGAAGGCTCCTCATTACCTTGAACACCTGCTTCCACAGAAACAGCAGGCCTTGGATGCGTTTCTTTCATGCTGGACAGTGTCGTTCTAAAGGAGTCAAACATGGTTTGCTCGGGACTTTTCCAGCCAAACAAGAAGGCACGTAACGCGTTAACGAGTTGCATGAAGATACCATCAGAATGGTTGCTCAACACTGTTTCACAATCACTATCCCTCAAATGGGCTTTCACTTCTGTCAAGCGCCTTGCTGGAGTAATAAACGCCATATTATCACTGTAAAGCATGTGTTGCATGCGTCCAATTTCTCTCATTTTGGCTTGGTCATCGGGTGTTCTTTCGCTTTCCTGCTGCATGATATAAGCGTCCATCTGCATAAGTGTTTCATAAGTTTTGATTGCTATATCATAATCATTGCACTCATCCAGGAAGTCTTGAAGATCATTTTGAATGCCAGTTACCGCTTCAACAGTTCCATATAGCTCTGTTTTCATCAATTCTTCTTGAAAGGCTTCCATCCAAGCCAGTTTTTCTGCTCGGAGGGGATTAACGAGCGGCTTAGGATAACTGTTGTCTTTAGCAATGAAGCCATTGAGTTGCTGCAGGGATTTATTCAGAGCAGCATAGGCTTCTCTGCCCGCAGCATGCCGATGTACAATCTCGGGTACGAGGGCTTCAATCTTTTCAGCAATGACTGTCGGAATGTCATGGTCCATCGTGACGTCTTCGAGAAGCTTGGCCTTTTCCTTCTCAAAGTCAGGCTCCATAAGCGTTAAAAATAACCTGGCATAAGGGCCTAACTCTTCAAATTGACTGAGTACTTCAGCATGGAGGTAATTGTCAAACGTATCGCTCTTGAATTTTTCAACTTTCTCTGCAGCAGCCTTTTTCTCTTCAGCTAACTTGGCAGTAAAGTGTTTGACGCGCTCTTCAGCGATTCCCTGTTTCAAGGCATGCGCATTTTTCAAACCTTCTACCAACTCGTCCAGTTGGCCTTTCATACCAACAATCCCATCTAACGCCGCCTGAAAATCTTTCCCTGTGCGCAACTCTCTTACGAACGAAGAGGGCCAATAGGTACCGGAAATTTGCACAAGATAAGGCTGTAATTCTGCGAAAAGACGCAGGAATTTTTCACGGTTTTTCTTCCCTGCCTCATTATCTTCAAAAATGGTGTCCTCGTCCCAATCGATATCCCAAGACATTTGTTCAAGCTTGTCATAGGTGCCTGGGTGAGCGTTAACGAGACCTTGTATACCTTGTAAATTTTCAATGGCTTCAGTTAACTCTTCTTCAGTCGTTAGAGAAGAAAGGTATGACTCACCAAATTCCCCAGCTAATTCACTGTTTTCAAGCAGATAGGGGCGCAGTTTTTGGTAATGTTCCAGTAATCTGGCCTTGATATCTAACAAGGGTGTTTCCGAATCAGTCGCTTGAGCCTCAAGGACGTCATTAGCAAGTGTTGCAAAAAGGTAGTTAATCCTGTCAGCATCCCTATGGGGCATGCCAAAAATAGCTGCCTGAACTTGAGCAGCACCTTGCGTGTCGGCCTTTATGGCGTTCAACCGCTGTTCTTCTCTGGCCAGGCGTTTAGCTGTTCCTGAGGTATCAGTTAATAAGGATAAGCCGTCCTGATCACTGACCTCGGCGAAACTGGTAATAAAGCCTGTGTAAAATGCTTCGAACCTATCGCTAATCGATTTAGCCAGTGTATTGGGTTTTAGGCCCAAACGGAATTCAGCATTATCAGCAGCAGCAAGCAAATCAGCGCCTAATTCAGAGCGAATTTGATTAAGTTTGGCCATGATTATTGTACGGCTGGTTTTACCGATCCCGGCTATGTCGGCTTGCAACTCATTAATAATTTGCAACGCTTTTTTCGCGGTGCGGGGGTCATAGTAGGCCAAACCGTCTAGCTGTCCAGCGAACGCTTTGGCTTTTGCCTGCCGTTCTTCTGGTGTTTGGGCTACATGGCCGGGATTTTTGTATTTTTGCAAGTCATCGGAAATTTCATAGAGCCGTTCTGATACTAACTGTAAATAGGACGTCGGGTAGACGCTCGTTACTACAGCATCATAATACCCATTAAATTGTACGTTTATTGCTGTAAAGGAGTCACTCAGGCTACCTGCTGTTAAGCCTTTTGCTGTTTCCAATTCGGCAACAGCGGTTTTTAAGTCAGCAGTAAACGCTTTACGGACGTTTTCCAGAGAAGCCATGACTTGGTCACGGTCATCTACACCAACTCTTGCCATTTGTGCTTCCATGGCAGCAATGGTTGCTGTCAGCACAAGCAATGAATCCTGGGAAAGAGGCAGACTGCTTAATGCTTCTATGAACGCGTTTGCTTTGGTATCGACTTCTTTTGTTGAATTGCCAGGTATTGTTTTTTGTCGTTCTGCAATGGCTGCAAGCTCTGTGGTTAGTTGTCTGCGTGTATCCAGCAATCCCTGAAGCACAGTGTTATCAACATTCGCCGCGTTTGGTTGATTAAGCGTATCAACAAAAGCCTTAATTTTTATTTGTACGGCAGCGAGTTCTAGCTCTTTCGCTTTTCTTTGTTCCTCTACCTGTTTTGCAGTCTGTCCAGTTTCAGGTGCTTTTATCTGACGTAACAGATCAGAAATTTTTTCCAGTTTACTCCTGAGCAGTGCTGTATCCTCAGGGTTGATCGCTAAATGAAAATGCTGTTGAACTGGTTTTTGTGCAACAGGAGGGATAGCTGGTCCTGCCAGTAAAGACTCCACTTTCTCATTGAGAAGGCGCTCCGCCTCTTCATGCATCAACGATTCCACTTGATCTTTCAATGCGAGAATGTCATGTAAAGCGGTGACATAATCATCTGGCGATTCCAGTGACACAGCAAAATTGACAGTATACTTCTCATCGATTTGAGCCAGGAAAGGTTGGATCTTTGTATATTGGCTAGTAAAAAGCGGTCGATTGGCAAGATCAATGAAATAATCCTCTTCACTAAGGTACTCTTGCATTGCTACCGCGATTTTACCAAGCGCTTCATAAACTAATGAGGATCGGTAATTAACAATACTGGCAGCGGCATGTACCTTTGCTACGAGCATGCGTAACTCTTCCACAGAATTTAGCTCGCTAAAATCTTCAGGGAATTGCTCGGCTAAGCTGCTTGCTTTCAGATAAGGGAGCATTTTTTTATAGGCGGCTTCCAAATCGTATTTTGCAGCAACTAACGCATCTTGCGGACGAGGGCCTATTGTATTGACCCTCATATTCCGCTCTTTATAAGCGTCAGCAATGACTTGTTGAAATTGTTTATAAGCTAGCTCAAAGTCTTTATTGGGTATCACATAGCCAGTAAGTGCTTGATAAGTTTCATCTTGTGCGGCAAGCGTAGTGACAATTAACCTGTGTTGCGCTTTAGCTGCTGCACGGGAGGACTCGCTTTCTCTGGCTAGAGGCCCAGGTTGGCGCTCAGCATTGGCTATTTTTTCCAGTTTGTCTTTCAGAGCGACAATGGCTTTGCACGCAGTGGCATAGTCTTTCGCTGTTTTTAAACTATCAATAAAGGATGGCGTATAACGGTTATCAATTTTGGCCAGATAAGGCTGAACTCGTTTATAATAAAAAGCAAATTGCTCCCTATTAACGGTCTGTTTAAAAAAGTCGGCGTCCTCATCGTCATTCCGGTTTAACATACCAAAATCACCATACACATAATGATGGTCGACGAGTTGCTGGACCTCACGCAATCTTTCTAAGGCTGCAGTTAAAGCCTCATCAGTAGTGAGTTTGCTTATGTAGTCCATAGCAAATTCTGAAGCCAGCTTTGTGCTTGCCAAGTGAGGATAAAGGGCTTGATAGAATTCTTCTATATCCGTTTTTACGGCTAATAGAGAGGGCTGATCGTTAATTGCTTCTTCGAGCGTTTCATAAAGATTGTCAATCAAATCCAATTCTTCTTCAGCACCAAAAAGTTTAAGATAGGCTGGCGTTCTTGCCCTGCTTAATGGATCGATATTAGCAGCAACCAAATCTTGCTCATTTTCCCATAAGGCAACAATATCCACAGGGATTTGCTCAGTAGTTGGGCTTGCTTCACCGGTCGTTCTTCTTAAACTATCACCAACAATGGGTAGTGCATAGAGTGGTTGTAAGAGCGCAAGATTTTCTTGAACCAATGCGTGCAATTGAGGATTACCCGCTACAGCCGACAGATTGCTCTTAAGGCCAACGACATCCATGACTAACGCATTAAAAGCGTTATACACAAAGTAGGCTCTCTGCCGAAAAGAATTTGGTTGGCCCTGTAAATTTTCCAATCCTGCCAGGCTGCTTTTTAAATGGTGAATAGCATTGATTAATTTTTTATACAGGATTACTTCCTGGCTATCCTGATGGAAGCCCTTGAACGGCAGTCGGCGGCTATCGATGGTTTCCCCGTCGAAAGAGAGTTGCTGCCAAATTTCGGGTGAAAGATTGTCTTTTAAGTAGGGCACCAGTTTTTTATTTAAAAATCCATCAATATCATTCGATAATTTTAATTCAGCCAATTGACCAAACAATGAGTTTTTCTGTGCTTCTTTACCTCTGGCAACAAGTGGTTGTTCCTGGGTATAAGCTGCCTCTTTGTCTAAATAATATTTTTTATCTCGTTGTGAGTTTTTAATTAAATCGGCCAAGGTGGTGCCAATGTTGCGTTTCATAAAAGCCAGACTTTCATCATTGGCTTTAAGGGGTGTTTGTGGCACTTCACGGCTGGTTAAGCTCGTGACGAGGCGGGCATTTAACTGCGCAAAGTTATACTCAGGATGACTAGCCGCTGCTGCGAGCACATGGGGCTGGATTTGTTTATACGCTTTACGCAATGTTTCTTTTTGAGTATCGCTTAACTCATGAAAATTGCTGGTTGGGGCAATTTTATTAGCAACTTCATCGAAGAAGTCGTTTAACGCTTTTTGTGCTATCTCAAGCTGACTCGTTTGATCCGCAAAGCGTATAGCTTGTTCACGATAGTAGGTTGGCGGGAAAGCTTCAAGGGCCTCATTTTCTAAACGTATCAAGGTAGCGCTAATATCACGTTTCATGGGCGCAAAACCTTCATCGTTGGCTTTCAGTGGCTCTTCTGGCGCCTCACTACTGGTTAAACTGGTAACTAAACGAGCATTCAACTCAGCAAAGTTATACTCGGGATGGCTAGCAGCGGCAGCCAGTACGTAGGACTGGATTTGTTTATACGCTTTATACAATGCTTCTTTTTGGGTATCGTCTAAGTCGTGAAAGGCAATCGTTGGCTCTGTTTGAGTTTCAATCAATGTGAAAAAATCAGTTAATGCTTTTTGGGCTGCCTGAAGCTGACTAATTTGATTAGCCAAGTGCGTGGTTTTCTTATGGGGAGAGCCATTCTGGAAAGCGACTAATGCCTCATCCTCCAGTCGCCTGCCTCTTTCAGTGGGAACGGGATCGTTCACAGGGACTACCGCTACCTCAAAAGGCTCAATATTAACATTTAACTGAGTTTGTTTTGCCTGAGCGGTATAAGTCGTGGTATCCGCGTGACTGATTGTTTTTTCAACGAACGTTTTTTTGAACGCAGCTTGTCCGATTGCCTGCTGAATAGTATTTAAAACAGTCTCTTTGCACGCCATAATACTGCTAAAATGATTGGTAGAAGGCCAGAGTCCCTGGTAGGCACTACTGAGCATGCTTCGGGACGAGCTGTTATTAAGTGCTTGTATGATTAGCTGATCCATCTCGGGGTAATGGGCTGCGAAATGAGATTGAAATTTCTTGTATTCCGCCGCTAGTATTTTCTTCTCAACAGGGCTAATTTTTCCCAAATCGGAGTTAAGCCAAGTCGAGTAACTTCCAATTTTCTCAAAAAAGGCACGTGCAGCAGCTAATTGCATTCTAGAGGATTCTTCCTCAACGCTGGCTTGGTTTAATCGTGTGAGCTGGTGTGCTTCTCTCGCCGCAATAAAGGTATCGTCCATCATAACCGTTAGATGGAGGATTGGTTCAAGTTTTTGACCGACGGCCAAGGTGTTGGTATCGCCAATTGCGTTTCGCACAAATCGTCCATACCAGGCGTCTAGATGAGAGGCAGTTGTATCAATAATGCCTGCTGCAGCAGCAATACTCTCAACTTGAGTAGCCAGTTGAGTGTAGTACTCATTCATTTGTTTGATTGCCGGCTCAGTTAATACGCCAGTTTTTAATCCCAAATTCTCTTCAGCTTGCTCTAATTCAGCGATTAATGCTGGAAAAATTTCATGCTTGATTTCATGCAATTTTTTTACGGCTTCTTCATAGGCTGTCTTTGTGAGCGGTGCTCCGGTATTGAGTAAATCGGAACTGTAGGCAATTAATTTCTTTGCTATAGAAAGATAGCTTGGAAGTAAAGAGAGAACACCACTGTTATTGGCAAGACTTTCAAGATCTCTTTTTGCAGCATTAGCGCGCTCTATCATGATAGCTTGATAAGCTGCGGTGCTAGTAACCGCTTTAAGCTGGGTATCGGGGAGTAGTTTACTTTGTAAGCGTTCAAAATAATTGGGTAGGGCATAAATCAAGCTGGATAAGCTCTCTATACTTTCTTTATCCGAGCGGGGATTGGAGGGTAGCATTTCTACAGCGGTTGCTAAGACGGCTCCCCTGGTTTGCGAATTGGCTGAAGGCGACAGCATTTTTCTTGCATTTTCAGGAACAAACTCTTCCACTTTCTTAACGGTAAATTCTTGTAATTTGTCAGCGACCAAGGCTACTCGTGGTAGTAAAGCGCTTATTTGTGGTCCGACGATATTTTGTACATCAGGACTAGTATGATTGATTAATTGCAGCGTAGTGTAGATTTCGTTAACCGTTTTTCGGGTTGCTCGAACCAGTTCGATATCAATACCAAGTTGGTAGCGATCCTTATGAAGATCAATCTGCTCGATAGCGCGTAAACCAACTTCAGCATGTGCCAAGGCATTGACTAATTTCTTCAGCACAGCTACTTGAGAGGGATCAGTTGGAGAAAGCTTATAATCCCCTTTTTCATCTTTGCTAAAATAGGCTCTTAATTCTGGCGAAAAATAATCTTCACTATTGATCAGCGTCTCAATATTTGTACGCACCATTTTGCAGGTGTCTGCGATTTGCAAATCTTCCCTGAGCCATAGAATTAACCATTCGTGTTTTCTTCGCGCTGTCCACTCATAGGTTGTTCCGGCATAACCAAGATAGGTTTCCAATGTTCCAGGAGTTTTTTGAGCCGTTGGTTGGTTTTCAGTTTTTAGATGCATTTTTAATCCAGCCACTTTATGGAAATAGTTTATCACGCGAGTATAAATCATTTAGATTAAGGTTATCTTATGCTTTAGAAGCAATTAGAAGACTAACCCTTTACTATTATCTTCCTGTTTTGTACTCGAAAAAATATTATTTATCAAAGCATTAAAAAATCCATAGACGCAGTTCGTGTTGCTAACACTGCTCACCTCGTCCACATCTATGCCAGTCTTTGACGCTTGCGTTAAATAAAACGCATGTCGTTTCATTTTTTCTTGGAATTCCGGAAAATCAATGACGTCTGCCATAGTCAGCCTGCATCCTGTCTCATCGAGATTCCCCGTTTCATGCAAATACTGTTTCAGTGCTTGCTTGTCATAAATTTTCCCTGCAGCAGTAAGGACCGGCTCTTTGATTAGCTTTTTACTAATAGGACATAAAAAGAGAGCTGGATTCGCACTGGGCGGGTTTGCATAAGCCAAATCACTTGCCTGACTGATCAATTGTTTCTTAATTTCTAAATAACTCGTTTGTCGTTCAGTAAAGATTTTTATAGCGTCCAACAAGCCAGGGAGCGGCTTTAAGTTAGATGGCTTTAAGGGCGCTCGATTCTGTGGATCGGTTGGATTCGTTGCCAATGCTTTTAAAATATTTTTTTTGTCATAGACATAGCCAGTTGGGGTATACACCGGCTCGGTCATTAATTGCAGGCTGATCGGGCAAATTAATGGTTGAGGCGCTGAGGCAGGATGTGCAGTCAATGCTTCATGCCTGGCTAGTTCCAGATAATTCTTTATCGATTGCGGAAGAGCACTACTAAAAAATACTGATAAGGGTGAGTTTGAAGCCATTTCATTCCTTCAGTTAGGTGTACATTTGCTTAACTTAGAAAACGACTTAAGTCGTTAGCAGCAGGGTCTCCTCCAAGCCAAGCGAATCATTCAGAACAAGGCCGAGTTAGTTTGTTATAAAAATTACCACTCTATCTTACCTTAATTCACGGGAATTGGAAAGAAGTTAGTCAAATCGTGACCTGGGGAGCGTGATGGCATTTTTTGTACAGGATTAACCAAATGAGATAAAGGAAAAAATACAGCGGTCTATTTTTCTTCCGAGATAGTATCGCCTCGGCAAGCTTTGCTATGATGGGTTAACAGGTCGTGTTTGTTCAAGGAATGAAAATGTTTAAAAAAATTCTTGTAAGTAATCGCGGCGAAATTGCCCTTCGTATCGTGCGGGCTTGCAAGGAAATGAAAATTTCAGCAGTCACCATTCACAGTGAGGCAGATCGGTATGCCTTATATGTCAAGCGCGCCTCTCAATCGCATTGTTTAAGTACTAATCCTTTAGAAGCGTATTTGAATGGTCATCGCATTATAGAATGTGCCAAGGCGGCTGGCTGTGATGCGATTCATCCGGGCTATGGTTTTTTATCAGAAAATGCTGACTTTGCTGCAGCCTGTGAGCAGGCAGGGATTGTCTTTATTGGACCTTCCGCAGCTGTTATTGCGACGATGGGCTCAAAAGTAGCTGCCAGGAAGGCTATGATCAAAGCGAATATTCCTGTCATTCCAGGAAGTGAGGATAATTTAGCGTCAATTGAGGAAGCGATCGCCTGTGCTGAACAATTGGGGTATCCAGTTATGCTTAAAGCCACTTTTGGCGGAGGCGGTCGTGGGATTCGTTTATGTCACGATGCAAATCAAGTTCGCAATCAGTACGCGAGAGTACAGTCAGAGGCTGGAAAAGCGTTTGGTGATACTCATCTTTTTATGGAAAAATTTATCTCTAATCCACGTCATATTGAGGTACAAATTCTTGCCGATAACTACGGCAAAGTCCTGCATTTGTTTGAACGAGATTGTTCCATCCAGCGCCGCCATCAGAAATTGGTGGAAGTTGCTCCCTCTCCTTTATTGGATGATAAAACGCGAGAAATCCTTTACGAGTATGCTGTCAGGGCAGCGACAGCCGTAGGGTATACTAATGCAGGGACAGTAGAATTCATTCTGGGTGAAGACAATCAAGCCTATTTTTTAGAAATGAACACCCGCTTGCAAGTGGAACATCCCGTAACAGAACAAATAACCGGTATTGACTTGGTACAACAGCAAATTCTGATTGCTGCCGGAGAAAAATTACCGATGACGCAGGAACAAATTACGCGTCGCGGTTTTGCGATTGAATTCCGCATCAATGCTGAAGATCCGCAAAATGATTTTCTACCCAGTTTTGGGCGAATTACTCGTTATTACGCGCCCGGTGGGCCAGGCGTTCGTACCGACAGTGCTATTTATACCGGGTATACTATTCCGCCGGATTATGATTCTTTATGCGCGAAGCTCACTGTGTGGAGTCTTGATTGGCCTTCCGTTTTGCGTCGAGCAGCAAGAGCATTGGAGGAAATGCGTTTATTTGGTGTGAAAACCACGATTCCATACTATTTGGAGATGCTTAAGTCAGAAGCCTTTCAACAGGGTTTGCTGACGACAACACTCATTGACAGGCATCCTGAGTGGTTACGTTATTCCAATAAATCCTTACCGCAACACAAGGCAGCGGTAATTGCAGCGGCCATTGCTACTTACAATCAAAATTAGCGGTTCCTTGTAGAAAGAAGCAGGTCAACAAAATGCAGGATTTGAAAGTCATTGGAGTCCGGATTAGGATGTTGACCGGCTCCAATGCGATATAATCTGTCGCTGCAGGCTTCTATTTTTTACACAGGATGGCTTTTCTAGTCTTGAACGCGTTCAAGGGAATAATTATCGATTAAACGGATATCCCCGATTAGTACAGCGGCAAAACGTCTATTTTGGTACTCCTCAAGGTATTCAACCCGAATGTTATTGCTGCTCAATTCCGCCAAGAGAGCGTCACGAGATTTTTGTTGATGAAAAATTCGCGCAAATTTTTCGGCTTCCTGGCGCTGTGTTTGATTGAGACGATTATTGCGTGAACTGTAAGCTAAACCACTTGCTTCACGAATAGTAGGGCAGGCTTTGATCGCTACATCCATAAAAAAAGCCTTCGCCATATCACGGATTAACAGGTATTGCTGATAGTCTTTCTCGCCAAAATAAGCACGCTGGGGTTTAACCAGATTGAGTAATTTCATCACTACAGTCAATACACCATTGAAATGCCCTGGCCGATGTTTTCCTTCCATCAATTGGCAAAGCGTGGTTTCCTGCAATTGATAGCGATAATTATCAGCATATATCGCTTGTTCGGAAGGAATTAAACAATAATCAACCCCCGCCTCTGCTAATAAACCAAGATCGGCTTCCAGAGTGCGGGGATAATGGATGAAATCATCGGGACGATTAAATTGCGTAGGATTAACAAACAAACTGGCGACGGTGTAATTATTTTCTTGTTTACTAGCGGCAAATAAAGAGGCATGGCCCGCGTGTAAATTTCCCATAGTAGGAACAAAGCCAATGGAATGAGTCGTCGCAAGGGAACGACGAATGGCTAGCCATTCATCAAGATGGTTGAAAATCTGCATGAAATACTCCTAAAAACAAATGAGGTATCCGATTTCTTTGCTTATTCTTGGGTGGGCTCCCACGTAGTGAGAGCTTTCTTGTTAAAAAGCATGTTCGACGGCTGGAAATTGAGCCTGCTGAACTTCCTGGACGTAGGCATTAATCGCAGTCAACATCATCGTTTTAATTTGCGCATACTGCTTTAAGAATTTAGGTCTAAATTCCGTTTGCAGGCCAAGCAAATCATGCCAAACCAAGACTTGGCCATCGGTATGGACGCCGGCGCCTATCCCGATTGTAGGAATTGTGAGGGATTGGGTAATTGCTTGGGCTACTTGTTGGGGAACGCATTCAATGACAAGCGCAGAACAACCTGCTTTTTCTAGCTCCGCAGCCTGTTGTAGTAAATCAGCTGCTTGCTTGGTTTCTTTACCTTGTACTTTATAGCCCCCAAGTTGATGTATGGATTGCGGTGTTAAGCCAATATGACCTACAACAGGAATGCCGGAATCAACTAAATAAGCAATTGTTTGACAGGTATCTTGATCGCCGCCTTCAATTTTGATGGCATGGGCACCTGCCTGCATAAGTTGCCTGACATTGCTAATCGTTTCAGAACGGGAGAGACGATGGCTTAAAAAGGGCAGATCGGCAATTAAAAATTGTCTCTTAAGGCCGCGTGCAACAGCTTGTGTATGCATGACCATCATTTCTATCGTTGCCATGATCGTTGTTTCGTAGCCGTGCACAGCCATAGCGACTGAATCACCGACCAACACACAATCAACATCGGATTCATTCACGGTACAGGCCGAAGGATAATCATAACAAGTGATTACACTGATCTTTTTTCCTTGCTGCTTTTTTGCTTTGAAATCTTGAATTTTCATGCCGCACTCCTTCGGTTAAAGGTAGGCGCAGAAAAAATAGAATAAACTAGAGATAACACTGGTACCTGTCGCATGGATCAAGTCCTCCATTGATTATGTTAAAGGCTGTTAACATGTCTACTATCTTGGTACTTATGCCTTGATTTTCTATCCTCGTCCCGCTGCGATGCTTGAAAATCAAGGTATAAGCACTCAAGCTAGCAAAATGTCGGCAGTCCTGTAAAAGGGTCACCGCTTATCAAAATGACTAAGTCGATGCTTACAGGAGCTTGATTTTAAAGAACGCGCATGAAATTACAAGATGCGCTATGATTTACTTTTTAGTGATTCGGGTTTTTTTATGATTTTAGTGAACAAATTAAATACGATTGGAGAGCATCCTTTTGTTTTTTCCGGACAGGCTGGCCAATTAGAGGCGGTATTAACCATACCTCCTAATAGGCACGAATCTTATGTAGCGTTGTTGGGCCACCCGCACTCTTTGCAGGGCGGAACCATGAATAACAAAGTAGTGACAACCATGGCACGTGCATTTAGGGAAATAGGTATTCCCAGCCTTCGCTTTAATTTTCGTGGCGTAGGTCAATCAGAAGGGCGTTATGATGCTGGTATTGGTGAAAGCCACGACATGCTGGCATTGATGCGTCTTTGGCAGCAGGAAAACCCAACGGCTCGTTTTTTGTTAGCCGGATTTTCTTTTGGCTCCTATGTTGCCTATAGGGCGGCGGCACAAAGTAAACATGAGTTGCTGATTACTGTTGCGCCACCTGTGCACCATTACGACTACCGTGAATTTACAGCTTCACCGGAGCCCTGGTTAATTATGCAAGGTGATGAGGATGAAGTGGTGCCCTTGTCATTGGTACTTGATTTTGCGGCACAATCAACACCCCCTTTAGCGGTTACCCGGTTTGCAGAAACAAGCCATTTCTTTCATGGTAAATTATTGGAGCTTAAAGATCAGCTCATTAAAGGGATTAGTCATGCAGGACTGAAATTATGACTGTAATCAGCCAATATGAAGCGGCTATTGCCAGTGGCGATATCCAGGATGACTTGATGCAGCGTAAAGTCTTGCTGGCGATGCAACGGCTTGCAGAGGAACTACAACCTCCTAAGCGGTCGTGGTTTCGCCGCCGACACAAACAAGCGATTAAAGGATTATATATTCACGGACCTGTCGGTGTGGGAAAGAGTTACTTAATGGATTTGTTTTATCAACAAATTGATGAGCGTAAGAAAGCACGCTTTCATTTTCACCATTTTATGCAGCAAATTGATGCTCAATTACGGCGTTTGCAAGGACAAAAAGATCCTTTACGTCGTATAGCGGCTGATTTTGCCAAGAGAACGCGGTTATTGTGTTTTGATGAATTTCTAGTCCATGATGTGGCGTACGCCATGATTCTTGCTGAATTACTCCAGGCTTTTTTTGCGCAGGGTATAATCCTGGTGGCAACCTCAAATACCTGTCCCGACGATTTATATTTAAATGGCGTGCAGCGAGCACGATTTTTACCGGCAATTGCCTTAATTAAATCACGTTGTGAGGTCATTAGCCTGGGGGAGAAAAAGGATTACCGCTTGGGGCGAGATCCTTTGCAGGAAGCCTATCTTTATCCACTTGGTGCCGCTACCGATAAGATTTTAAACGAGCAATTCACCGCAATTGAGCAAAATAGCGTATCGCAGGGTAATCTGACGGTACAAACCCGTGATATTCCTTTTGTTAAATGTGGTGAGCGGGCAATATGGTTTGATTTTAAAGTGATTTGTAATTTGCCGCGCAGTCAGTTGGATTATCTGGAAATTGCTGATCGGTTTGATACGGTTTTTGTTAGCGATATTCCCGTTTTAACAACCAATGATACCGTGTATGCAATTCTGCTGGTTCATTTTGTTGATGTGATGTATGACCGCGGTATTCGGCTGGTGATTTCTGCAGCAGTGCCGTTACCACAACTGTATGTGCAAGGTGAAATGAAGGATTCGTTTAAACGTACTTTAAGCCGTTTACAGGAAATGCAGTCAGTCGATTATGTCAGACGCCATCCTCGGCGCGAGGTGCAAAATTTGCTGAGTAGTTCGCCTTTTAATCAGGAAAAGGAGACTGCTGGTCAAAGTAAGAAAGCTAAAAAATCGACTAAATAATTTAGGGCTGTTGACTTTTCTACTATCCAGGCCCGAAAAATATTGATTTCCTGTGCTTCGCTGCTCATCACCCCGTGTTTTTCGACTCAAGCGTGCACAAGGGACGATCATGGACGCTCGTAATGGTTATTTTTTTTCTAAAATGAGAATGATTCTCGATATCATTTGTGTTAAACTTTACTTCTATCTGTTTTTGAATTGGAATGATGCGAATTACTGAATTGGTAAAGGGTGATCATGTTCGTTTGGTTGATTTTGGCCAAACCGACGCCGTTTATAGACGTAAATTGTTATCTCTGGGCATTACTCGCGGTGTAGAGCTGGCGGTAATAAGAGTAGCCCCTTTGGGTTGTCCAATTCAAGTCGAAGTACGTGGTACCTCGTTAACCCTGCGAAAGGAAGAGGCTGGCGAGTTAATATGGGAGCGTTTATGACTCATATTTTGTTAGCCGGTAATCCTAATTGTGGTAAAACGACTTTATTTAATGCCTTGACTGGCGCTAATCAACGGGTAGGAAATTGGCCTGGTGTCACGGTTGAAAAAAAAACAGGCTCTTATATTTTATCGAATCAAACGATTGAAATTACCGATTTGCCTGGGGTGTACTCGTTAACGTCCTCAGCAAGTGGTTCTAGTCAAGATGAACAAATTGCAGCAACAGCAATCGCTGATCTTGATACGGATCTCATTATTAATGTGGTGGATGCTTGCCATTTAGAACGTCATCTCTATCTCACCAGTCAAATCCTTGAGTTGGGTAAACCGGTCATTGTTGTCCTTAATATGATGGATATTGCCAGGCAACAAGGCATTAGTATCGATACAAAAGCATTAGCCCAGCAGTTAGGCTGTCCTGTAATTCCTATTCAGGCCCATAAAAAAATAGGCCTTGAGGGGTTGAATCAGGCCATTGATAACCTTCCTCCTGATAGCCAGGAATTATCATTAAATTTACCGCCTGTAGTGCAAGAGTCATTAACTCTTCTGGAACAGAAATTAATAGCACAGGGCTTTAATACCCGCTTGGCCAGCTATTATGCCCACAGGGTCTTGGAAGGTGATAATACGCTTTTATCGGATGACTTAGTCAATACGTTGATGATCTCTAAAGAAGATGAGCTGGATATTGTGTTCGCTGATGCGCGTTATCAAAAAATACATCAGATAGTTGCTTGTGTGCAGAAAAAGCGCAGTGATAGTAGTGAGCATTTCACAGCAAAGCTTGATCGCATTATTTTACATCGTTATTTTGCTTTGCCTCTATTTTTCGCGATGATGTATCTCATGTTTCTCTTTGCAATTAATGTGGGTGGCGCATTCCAGGATTTTTTTGATATCACCACGGATACTATTTTTGTTCAAGGGAGCGCCTGGCTGTTAGCACAAATGCATGCGCCAGATTGGCTGACGGCTTTAATTGCCGATGGAGTTGGCAAGGGTATTAATACGACCTTGACCTTTATCCCGGTTATTGCAGCAATGTTTTTCTTTTTATCCCTGTTAGAAGCTTCCGGCTATATGGCTCGAGCGGCTTTTGTTGTCGATAAGGCTATGCGAGCCTTGGGTTTGCCTGGGAAATCGTTTGTGCCCATGATTGTGGGCTTTGGCTGTAATGTTCCAGCCATCATGGCTGCACGCACACTCGATTCAGAAAGGGAGCGCTTATTGACCGTTTTGATGAGCCCCTTCATGTCCTGTAGTGCCCGTCTGGCTATTTATGCCGTTTTTGTTGCAGCCTTTTTCCCCACTGGGGGGCAAAATGTGGTGTTTTCTCTCTATTTGATTGGTATCTTAATGGCAGTGCTCACCGGTTTTGTATTGCGTCAAACCACGTTGGGCGGCAAGGCATCTCCATTGATTCTGGAATTGCCTGCTTATCATAAACCGGCGTTAAAGCGTCTGTTGAGAGAAACCTCTCTGCGCTTACGGTACTTTGTTATCCGCGCAGGTCGCTTAATTGTTCCTGTCTGTGTGGTTTTAGGTGGTTTGAATGCGTTGACTATACATGGTGGTATTAGCACAGGGGAAGCGAGTGCCCAGTCGGTATTGTCTTTGCTAGGCAAATGGTTAACCCCCTTTTTTGCGCCAATGGGTCTGCAACAAGATAATTGGCCTGCTACGGTGGGTTTATTAACTGGTATGCTGGCGAAAGAAGTCGTTGTTGGTTCTTTGAATTCGCTTTATGCTCAACTTGGGCATATTGGCCAGGCCAGTGTTGCTAATTTTGATTTTTGGGCTTCATTACAAATGGCAGTCTGGTCGATTCCGCAGAATTTGGCGGATTTGGGACATGCGTTGCTAAATCCCATTGTTGCCAGTGCGCCAGATGGAGAAATGTCGCAGTCTGTTTATGGAATGATGGCTCAACGCTTTGATGGACAAGCGGGTGCTTATGCTTATTTGCTGTTTATTTTGCTTTATATTCCCTGTGTTTCAACAATGGCAGTGATTCGCCAGGAGGCCAGTCGCTCATTGATGTGGTTCTCCATTATCTGGTCTTTTGTTATTGCTTATACGATGGCGGTTTCGTTCTATCAGTTAGCAACGTTTTCGGTTCACCCGCAGCAATCAATCCTCTGGATTTTACTGATGTTGGTTTGTGTTGGACTTGCTGTGGGATTTTTATTTTACAAAAAATCGGCTTCTGGAGAGGCGCATGTTGCTTCAAATTCGTGACTATATACGCCGTATGCGCGTTGCCAGTAATCAACAGATAGCGCGGGAGTTTGGGCTTGATATTCAAGCATTGCAACCCATGCTGGAGCTCTGGCTACGAAAAGGCGTTATTGCCTGCTGCCAGGAAAAATCAGCTTGCCAAAGCAGTTGTTTTAAATGCAAAATTCAACCCCCGACCTATTATCAATGTCTTGAATAGTTCGAATAAACGCTTTTTTGTCACTTATTTTACATTTTCTTAAGCGTTTTGGCCGTGCTCCAGCCCTCATTTTGGGCTAAGATAGAGTTATAAAAATTGATAACCGGTACTAAGAATGCCTGATAATGAACAAAATTCTGAAGTTGATTTTTCAGAACTTGGAGCGGAAGTCCAAAGTAGAGTTAGAAGTGATTATGAGGATAATCCACTGGGGCGTGTGGAGGATGTTTACCAATTATGGTGGTATTGGGCTGATTTTGAATTAGCAGTTATTACGCCGACGATTGAGCCGATATCCCCGCCTGTCATTCTTAATCCCGAGCCTTTACCTGATTCCAATGAACTCGAATTTGTCTATCCAATTCATGATCATGGTTTTAAACTGGTTACTTCCAAGGGGCAGGAGATGTATTCTGCCGGTATGTCGATGTGTAAATTATTTTACACCATCGAAAAAATGATTTATTTGCTGGTTGAGCGATTAAAGACTGGCGGTATTGATGCTGAAACAGAGGTGCAGGTTGCTTTTGCTGGCCACGAGCTTGCACAGCGTAAGGCCTTTGAGTCGGTAATTAATTTGAATTTTAATGTTGTGGTCACCAATTTTGATCCTGGACTTTGGGGCGAGCGTTATCTGCAAATAGTAAAACGACTTGCTGATAAGGGCTATGGTTATCCCACAGAGGCACCGCGCGATAGCTTCCGTCAGTCACATGGCGCAGCATCAGTGAAACCTCGTTAAACGCGAAGGGCGTTTTGGGGATTTACTCGTATCATCCAAATCGATCGTCTGAAATTAATTCAGTTTTTGTCCAGCATAAAACGAATATTTTTGGGTTTTGCCGCATGATCAAGCCGCTTAGGACTGCGGGGATTAATAGTATGAGGCGCATGAGGGCCTGTAATAAGCCGGGCTTGCCTTGCTCGGTGATAATCGTTAAACGCCAGGCACGCATCCCAATCGTTTTCCCCCCACCACAAATGGACAGTAAATAATAAATTAAAAAAATTGCCAGGAGACTGAATTGATACCAGCGTGAGGCGGGAGGAATGGCTACACCATGGTTGGCACAAAGGCAAACAGCGGTAAAGGCAAAAAACAAAGCGAGTAGAATAAATCCATCATAAAGCTGGGCCGCTAAATATTTAAATAACAACATGCTTTTTCCTTTAAGGTGGTTCACTCATGGCCTTTTTGCCGAGGGCTACTTGCTCGAGGCAGTCAATATAAATTTGACTTAGATCAAGACCTGAATAAGCGTTTTTTTTAAGAGTATCCCAATGTCCCTCTTCATAAGCAACGACTGTTGCAAGCAACTCTCCCAAAGGGCCCTTATGGGCAGTCAAGGCTAATTTGATTTCGTCTGTCAGGGTAATTTTATCGACAAGATTACTCATAGGGCTATCCATTAAGCTATCTAATACTGAAAGTAAACCGGTAGTATAGGCACTTTGCGGGCAAAGGTTAGCCTGTGTTTCAGCCAGTTTTTGCGCCATGTGTGCCCGGATTAACCCTGATTCAACAAGCTCCATTGGTTTTTGGGAGATATTGGTCATTGATATCACCATTACCCAGTTTTTTAAATTTGCAATGCCTAGCCGCACAACGGCTTGTTCAATCGATTCAATAGCCTGGAAACCAGAAAAGGCAGCGGAGTTCACTACTTTTAACAGTTGATAGCTTAACACCGGATCGGTTTGAATTAACTCTACGATCGTTTCGATGTCAGTCTCTGCTTGCTGCAATTTACTGATTAATTCCAAGAGATTAAATTTATTCGCTGCAATTTCAGTATTTTCCGTTTTTTGGGCCTGGAAGAGAAAATTGCCGCAATAGTAGTCCATTGCCATGGTCTTACAGTGTTCAAAATTCATATATTCACTCAGTCCATAGGCAATCACTTTACGTTGCCGATCTTGGCTGAATTTCACTACCTTAGTCAGGTTAGCTGTTTGCATCAAATGTTCACTGAGGGCAATGTATTCCGCAAAATTCAGCCAGGCCAGCTGTTCAGGCTTATCAATCACCAGGGCAAATGTGGATTTGGATGTTTCTAGTTCTGCCCGCGGACAAATGGTATCAATATCGATAGCCGCGAGTTTTAAAATAATGGGATTGGCAAAGGGAGGCTTTGCCTGCTCAATTAAGAATTTAAACGTATAGGGGATAAACACCAGTAGATTTTTCTCTGTATTTGCAAGTAGGGTTGTAAAATGCTCCAATAAATGTTCATGTTCCTTTGCTTGCTGATTAGCGATAATATCCACAGCCACACATTCTAATTGCTGATTATAAATGGGGCGCTTGATGAGCATGGCTATGATCCCTATAAGCCGTGTAATAAAAGCATAGTATGAGTATAGCGAGATAGCGAAAAAGAGGTTGCAGAACAACGGTATGCTGCGTACCGGGGCAGAGTCTTTTTTTATGCAGCGCTTGCCCTTCTTTGACTGTTGACTATCAAGCAATATGTGTAAAAATAAGCTTATTGATACTTATAATAGTCATTTAATTTACCTTCGTGAGCTTGAACTTTGCGCTAAAAAAACAGAGTGGTATACTGCGCACGTTTTCAATTTTGAGTGGGCTGCGTGATTTTGCTCAGGGGCTGATTATGGGCTTATTTATGCTATATTTATAAACGTTTTTCTCTTAAGGAAGATTTTTACAGTGAACCAAAAAAGACCAGTAAATCTTGATTTGGCGACGATGAAATTTCCAGCAATGGCAATTGCCTCGATTTTACATCGTATATCCGGGTTGGTATTGTTTCTCTTGTTGCCATTCATGCTCTATTTTCTTAGCATGTCGCTCAACAGTGCTGAAACGTTCTCCGAGTTGCATAACCTGCTTGCCAGCCCTTTTAATAAGCTTCTATTATGGGCTTTTAGTGCCGCATTAGTTTACCATTTGCTTGCAGGTATCCGTCATTTGCTTATGGATTTAGGCTGGGGTGAGGATGTTAGTGCAGGTCGTCACAGCGCTATCTTTGTTATTGTTTTGGCTGTAATTCTGACAATTTTTCTAGGAATCTGGATATGGTAACCAATGTAACAAGCTTAACTGGTAATGGTTTAAAAGATTGGTTAATTCAGCGGGTAACTGCCGTTTATTTTGCTGCTTATTCTCTGTTTTTACTAGGTTATTTGCTTTTGCATCCACAGCTCAGTTATGACCAATGGGCTACTCTGTTTCATTGTATCTGGTTTCAGATGGCTAGCATCATTGCTTTGTTTGCACTGAGTTTGCATGCCTGGATAGGCATCTGGACTGTAACCACTGATTATATGAAATGTACGGCGCTGAGGCTTACAATTCAGATGCTGGTTGTCATGTGGCTGCTAGGTCAGTTTATTTGGGGCTTAATGATTGTGTGGGGGCGATAAGCATGGCATTTGCACGTAACAAATTTGATGCAGTAATTATTGGTGCGGGCGGTGCTGGAATGCGCGCTGCTCTGCAATTGGCCAATTCAGGGTTAAAAGTTGCCTTGTTATCCAAGGTGTTTCCTACCCGGTCACATACGGTGTCCGCACAGGGAGGAATTACTGCCGCGCTTGGTAATGCTGATGAAGATGACTGGCGTTGGCATATGTATGATACGGTAAAAGGCGCTGACTATATCGGTGATCAGGATTGCATAGAGTACCTTTGCAAAACAGGACCAGAAGCCGTTTATGAGCTTGAACATATGGGCTTACCCTTTTCACGTATGGACAATGGCAAAATTTATCAACGTCAATTTGGTGGCCAATCCAAGAATTTTGGTGGTGAGCAGGCCGCCCGTACTTGTGCGGCTGCTGATAGAACTGGCCATGCGTTATTGCATACGCTTTACCAGCAAAATTTAAAAGCTAAAACCCATGTATTCAGTGAATGGTATGCGCTTGATTTTGTTAAAGATACCCAGGGTCGTATCGCCGGTGTTACAGCAATGTGTATCGAAACCGGTGAAGTGGTTTTTTACCAAACCCGCGTATGTATTCTTGCCACAGGAGGTGCCGGCCGTATTTATCAATCAACTACCAACGCCCTGATTAATACGGGTGACGGTTTTGGTATGGCTTTACGCGCAGGTCTGCCTTTACAGGATATGGAAATGTGGCAATTCCACCCTACCGGGATTGCCGGAGCTGGTGTATTAGTCACTGAAGGGTGTCGTGGCGAGGGTGGTTACCTCATCAATAAAGATGGCGAGCGCTTTATGGAGCGTTATGCGCCACGAGTAAAAGATTTGGCATCGCGCGATGTGGTTGCCCGTTCAATGGCATTGGAAATTCGTGCGGGGAAAGGTTTTGATCCTAAAGGAGTTGATCACGTTAAACTAAAACTTGATCATCTGGGTGCTGATTTGATTATGTCACGCCTACCCGGTATTCGCGAGTTATCAATGAAATTCGCCGGTGTTGATCCTATCGTTGAACCAATCCCTGTCGTCCCTACTTGCCACTACAGCATGGGTGGAATCCCTACCAATATGCATGGTCAGGTGTTAACCCGAAAAAATGGCAAGGAATCTCTTGTTGAAGGACTTTATGCTGTCGGTGAATGTGCTTGTGTTTCAGTACATGGTGCGAACCGTTTGGGTGGGAATTCTCTCCTGGATCTCGTTGTTTTTGGTCGGGCTGCAGGCCTTCACGTAGAAGAGTTGTGGCAATCTAATCAAATGCCGGAAATGCCTTATATTTCCGAAGACGATATTGCTGCTTCGTTAGAGCGTTATTATCGTTGGGAAAACTCAAAAGAAGGGGATAGCGTTGCTGTGATTCGTGATGAAATGCAACGGGTCATGCAAGAAGATTTCGGTGTTTTCCGTACAGGTGAAGTAATGACTTCAGGCTTGCATCGATTGGAGGCTTTACGTCAGCGCTTGGCTAACGCGTATTTGGATGACAAGAGTAAAATATTCAATACTGCACGCATTGAAGCGCTAGAATTAGATAATCTAATGGCAACAGCCTGTGCAACGGCTCAATCGGCGCTTACACGAACGGAAAGCCGTGGTGCGCATAGCCGGGAAGACTATCCTGAGCGTGATGATAAAAATTGGATTAAACACACGTTATATTTTGCGGAGGGTGATGCCATTAATTTTCGCCCAGTGAATGTATCGCCTAAATATATCGCGCCATTTGAGCCGAAAGAACGTGTTTACTAGAGAGGATATGCCGTGGCTGACACTAGAAATTTAACCCTGTCAATTTACCGTTACAATCCTGAGAAGGATACCAAGCCTTATATGCAGGATTATGAGATACAGGTTCCAGTTAAAAGCGATCCGATGCTGCTCACTTTGCTTGAACGGTTAAAAGCAGAACAGGATCCAACCATTACGTATCGACGTTCCTGCCGTGAAGGAGTGTGTGGTTCTGATGGGATGAATATCAATGGTACTAATGGCCTGGCATGTATTACGATAGTTTCGCAGTTGAAAACGGACAAAATTGTTTTGCGGCCTTTACCAGGATTTCCTGTAATACGCGATCTCGCTGTTGATATGACGCAATTTTATCAACAATATGAGCGTATTGAGCCTTATCTACAAAATGACAGTGTTGCTCCAGCTCGTGAGCGGCTACAGTCGCCTGAAGAGCGGGCACAGCTCGATGGTTTATATGAATGTATATTATGTGCATGTTGTACAAGTTCATGCCCATCTTTCTGGTGGAATCCAGATAAATTTGTCGGTCCTGCCGGACTTTTGCAGGCGCGACGTTTTTTGGCAGATAGTCGCGATACAGCCAAGCAACACCGTTTGGATAAATTACAAGATCCTTTCAGTGTTTTTCGCTGCCGTTCGATCATGAATTGCGCGAATGTCTGTCCGAAGGGACTCAATCCGACGGAAGCAATTGCTAATATTCGCAAGCAAATGCTGACTCAGGAAACTTGATAACGATTTTGTTGTTGCCCCGATAAAATTCGGGGCATACCCCTTTGGAGAGAACAACTATGAGCAGTAGTGATCTGCAAACTCAATGGGCTTCTTCCTACTTGTCAGGTGGAAGTATGGCTTATGTCGATGGTCTATATGAAGACTACCTGACTGATCCGGATTCAGTCCCTGCAGACTGGCGGGCAGCTTTTGATGCCTTGCCAAAGGTCAATGGCGCGCCAAAAGAAATTTCCCATCGCGATATCCGCGATTATTTTTTGCAAGCCAGCGATAAGAAACGGACACAGGTTGTTACTTCTGAGGATAGTAAACAGTACCAGGTGGCTCATTTAATGAATGCTTACCGTTCCCATGGCCATCATGCGGCTAAGCTGGATCCTTTGGAAATGGCTGAACGGGTCAATGTACCAAGCCTTGAGTTGAGTTATCACCAACTCTCAGAAGCAGATATGAATCGCTCTTTTTTTGCCGGTAAATATTTCAATGGTTCTGAGATGCCGCTACATGAGATATACCAGGCATTACGTGATACCTATTGCGGAAGTATTGGCATTGAGTACATGCATATTTCTGATAACGCAGAAACAGAGTGGCTGCAGCAAAAGATGGAATCCGCCCGCGGTCGACCCAATTTTGACAAGCAGAAAAAACTTAATATTCTTAACGAACTAATTGCGGCTGATGGTCTAGAGCGCTATTTGGGAACACGTTATGTAGGTCAAAAGCGATTCTCACTTGAAGGCGGGGATGCTTTTATTCCTATGATGAAAGAGCTGATTCGCAGAGGGGGTAGTGAAGGCGTTAAGGAAATCGTTATTGGCATGGCGCATCGTGGTCGTTTAAACGTTTTAGTCAATGTATTGGGTAAAGAGCCTGATCAACTGTTCCAGGAATTTGAAGGAAAGGTTAAATACGAGCGTACTGGCGATGTGAAGTACCACATGGGCTTTTCTTCAGACATACGTACGGAAACAGGGGAAATTGTGCATCTGGCTTTGGCATTTAACCCCTCTCATTTAGAAATTATTGGTCCAGTGGTTGAAGGGTCTGCCCGCTCCCGTCTGCGACGTCAACATGATTTGGATAAGAAAGATAAGGTTGTTCCTGTTGTTGTTCATGGTGATGCAGCGTTTGCAGGCCAGGGCGTAGTCATGGAAACATTTAATTTTTCTCAAGCCCGCGGTTATTCAACCGGTGGAACAATTCATATAGTGATTAATAACCAAATTGGTTTCACCACCTCAAACCCTTTGGATGCACGATCAACGCTATACTGTACTGATGTGGCAAAAATGGTGCAGGCACCAGTTATTCACGTCAATGGTGACGATCCGGAGGCTGTTGTTTTTGCGACGCAAATTGCTTTTGATTTTAGAATGAAATTTAAACGCGACGTGGTAGTTGATCTGGTTTGCTATCGCCGCCATGGCCATAATGAGGCCGATGAACCTGCGGTTACCCAGCCGGCTATGTATAAAAAGATCAAATCAATGCCTACGTTACGGGAAATCTACGCTGATGAATTGATAACTCAGAGCCTGATTAGCAGCAAAGAAGTTGATAATTTGGTAGAGGATTATCGCGAGAGGCTCGATAAAGGACAGGCAGTTGTTGAACTGGTCCGTGGTGATTATGAAGGGCGAGTCTCTGTTGACTGGACTCCCTATATTAATGCGAAATGGACGGATAAAGCCGATACCACGATTAGCAAAAGTACGTTGCAATTGCTCTCCAAACAGCTACACACGTTACCAGATGGCTTTGAATTGCATCCCGTTGTCAAGCGTCTTCTTGCCGACCGGGAAAAAATGACTGCTGAAGAAATCCCAATGAATTGGGGCTATGCAGAAACAATGGCTTACGCAAGTTTATTGCATGAAGGCTACGGTGTGCGCTTATCAGGGCAGGATTGTGGTCGTGGAACCTTCGCTCACCGCCATGCAGTATTACATGATGTAGTAAACGGAGAAACCTACGTACCGCTGGAAAAAACAGTGACTGATCCCCACAAGTTTTTCACGGTTATTGATTCTGTCCTGTCAGAGGAAGCAGTACTTGCTTTTGAATACGGATATGCCTCTTCTGAGCCGACGTCTCTCGTGTTATGGGAAGCCCAGTTTGGTGATTTTGCGAATGGCGCTCAGGTCGTTATTGATCAATTCATTAGTTCTGGTGAACAAAAATGGGGACGGTTGTGCGGTTTGGTAATGTTGTTACCACACGGTTACGAAGGGCAGGGACCAGAGCATTCTTCGGCTCGCCTGGAGCGGTTTATGCAGCTTTGTGCGCAGCATAATATTCAGGTCTGTACGCCAACAACACCTGCTCAAATGTTCCATATGTTGCGTCGTCAAATGTTGCGTAAATTCCGCAAACCTTTGATTGTCATGACACCAAAGAGTTTGTTACGCCACAAACTGGCTGTTTCACCCTTATCTGATTTGATGAAGGGTAAGTTTCATACGGTCATTCCAGAAATAGATGACATAAATGCAGCCAAAGTCACAAAAGTAGTGTTATGTTGTGGCAAAGTTTACTATGATCTGTTGCAAAAAAGACGCGATGATAAATTGAATCATGTAGCCATCGTGCGTGTGGAGCAACTTTATCCGTTCCCGAAAAAAATGTTGACTCAGGAATTGGAAAAATTTCCGCAAGCAAAAAAGATCGTTTGGTGCCAAGAAGAACCACAGAATCAAGGCGTATGGTTTTCTTCTCAACACAATATCATAGATTGTTTGCGAGATGATCAATCCTTGCATTATGCTGGCAGAGAGTTTGCCGCAGCTCCAGCAGTGGGTAGTGCTATACTGCACGCGCAACAGCAGCAAGCATTGGTTGAACAGGCGCTATTGGATTAATCGATTAGGCCTTTGATAATTCGACTATCTTGGCCTAAAAGTCTCGATTGCCTGGGCCCGTTGCTCACATACTATCAGGTATGTTTTGCTACGGTGCCCGAAATGGAGACTTTTGAGTTCAAGCTAGCGAATTGTCAGTAGCCCCTAGATAATATAAGAAGGTATAACCATGTCTATTGAAGTTAAAGTCCCTGCTTTACCTGAATCGGTAGCAGATGCCACTATAGCTGCGTTGCATAAGAAAGTGGGTGACAGAGTTACCCGCGATGAGAACATCATTGATTTGGAAACAGATAAGGTGGTGCTTGAAGTGCCAGCTCCTGCCGACGGCATATTGAAAGAGCTCCTTTTTAAAGAGGGCGATACCGTTCAATCTGGCCAACTGTTAGCACGCATAGAAGCAGGTGCTGCTGCTGAGCAACCTGTCGCTAAAGAAGAAAAGCCACCTGTTAAAGAAGCTAATCTTGCTAGTGAGGATAAAGCGGCAAGTCCAGCTGTAAGGCGCTTACTGGCAGAGAACGATTTACAATCCGGCCAGATTTCCGGTTCA
Source organism: Legionella sp. ST3F1 (assembly GCF_048553315.1). Taxonomy (NCBI): domain Bacteria; kingdom Pseudomonadati; phylum Pseudomonadota; class Gammaproteobacteria; order Legionellales; family Legionellaceae; genus Legionella; species Legionella sp. ST3F1. The sequence goes on from NZ_JBLZIO010000009.1 coordinate 92,532, forward strand.
GGTAAAGAGGGTCGAATTACGAAGGAAGATGTGATTGCCTTCATTGAATCAGGTCGCGAAAAATCATCCAAACCTGCTCCCGCAAAGGCCGAGCCAGCGGTTCAACTACCAATGGGAGCACGTGAAGAGCGCCGCGTACCGATGTCGAGACTAAGGGCAAAAATTGCGGAACGCTTGGTACAAGCCCAACATAATGCCGCCATGCTGACGACTTTTAACGAAGTTAATTTGAAAGCAGTCATGGATTTGCGTGCTCAATATAAAGATGGCTTTGAGAAAAAGCATGGTGTAAAACTCGGGTTTATGTCTTTCTTCACCAAGGCTGTTGTTGAGTCTTTAAAGCGTTTCCCAGCAGTAAATGCCTCTATTGACGGACAGGATATTGTCTATCATGGCTATTATGATGTTGGTATTGCTGTGTCAACTGAACGTGGTTTGGTTGTTCCAGTAGTAAGGGATGCTGATCAAATGAGTATGGCTGATATAGAAAAAGCGATTAATGATTCAGCAACACGTGCCAGACAAGGTAAGTTAAGCATGGAAGAAATGCAGGGCGGAACTTTTACCATTACCAATGGTGGAGTATTCGGATCTTTATTAGCAACACCTATCATTAATCCGCCTCAAACCGGTATTTTGGGTATGCATAAAATCGAAGATAGACCCGTTGTTGAAAAAGGCCAGATTGTTATTCGTCCGATGATGTATGTGGCACTTTCCTATGACCACCGTTTAATTGATGGTAAAGAATCCGTGCAGTTTTTGGTGAGTGTGAAAGAGCTGCTGGAAGATCCATCGCGTTTATTACTAAATGTTTGATAATAAAATTTAACCGCAAGACCCGCGTTGACGGGTTTTGCTTTTTTAAGGGTGCTAACGATGAATTTACATGAATATCAGGCCAAGCAATTATTTGCCAGCTATGGCTTACCAACTCCCCGCGGTCAGGTAGCTTATAATGTGGAAGATGCTTTGCAAGTCGCTTCTCAATTATCAACACCACGATGGGTTGTCAAAGCTCAGGTGCATGCGGGTGGCCGGGGTAAAGCAGGCGGTGTTAAACTCGTTTCTACTAAAGAAGAATTGGCTGCAGTTGCCAAGTCATTGTTGGGTACACGTTTGGTCACTTATCAGACTGATGCGAAAGGACAGCCGGTAAATGCTGTTCTGGTTGAAGAAACGTGCGATATTGCGCGCGAACTCTATCTTGGTGCCGTTGTTGACAGGGCTACGCGACGTGTAGTTATCATGGCATCCACCGAGGGTGGTGTGGAGATTGAAAAAGTAGCCCATGAAACACCTGAGAAAATTTTCAAGGTGGTGGTTGATCCCCTGGTCGGAGTAATGCCTTATCAATGTCGCGAGGTGGGTTTCAAGCTCGGTTTGAACGATGAGCAGATTAAGCAATTTACTCACTTAATGCTGGCCCTTGGCAAAATGTTTGTTGAGTGTGATCTTAGCTTGTTGGAAATTAACCCGCTTGTGGTTACCAAAACCGGCCAACTTCTTTGTTTGGACGGCAAAATTAATATTGATGGAAATGCCCTCTACCGACAACCCAAATTAAAAAGCATGCGCGATACTACTCAGGAAGATGAGCGTGAAAATCGTGCAACTGATTGGGAATTGAACTACATTCCTTTGGATGGTTCAATCGGTTGTATGGTTAACGGCGCTGGTTTGGCTATGGCTACCATGGATGTAATCAAGCTGCATGGCGGTGAGCCGGCAAATTTCCTCGACGTGGGAGGTGGTGCCACGAAAGAGCGCGTCAGTGAAGCGTTCAAAATTATCCTTTCTGACGAAAATGTCAAAGGTATCCTGGTTAATATTTTCGGCGGTATCGTTCGTTGTGATTTAATTGCGGAAGGCATTATTGCGGCTGTTAAAGAAGTGGACGTAAAAGTCCCTGTCGTTGTCCGTCTTGAAGGAAATAACGCCAAATTGGGTGCTGAGATTTTAAACAAGAGTGATTTAAATGTAATCGCCGCAAACAGCTTAACTGATGCAGCGAAAAAGATCGTGGCGGCTGTCGCCTAATTATCCACTTGGCTACAACCCAGGTGAATCAATGGGAATAGCCGGAACTAAATTTGAGGTTAAGCAATGAGTGTATTAGTCAATAAACAAACTAAAGTGATTTGCCAAGGTTTTACTGGCAAACAAGGGACCTTGCATACAGAGCAAGCGATTGAATATGGTACGCGCATGGTTGGCGGAGTAACACCAGGTAAAGGTGGCCAGACTCATCTAGGCTTGCCTGTCTTTAACACAGTGCGTGAAGCAGTTGAGGAAACCGGTGCAGATGCCAGCGTGATCTATGTGCCTGCGCCATTCTGCAAAGATTCCATCCTGGAAGCAGCGGATGCTGGTATCCAATTAATTGTTTGTATTACTGAAGGTGTTCCAGTACTGGATATGCTGCAAGTTAAAGTGTATTTAGAGAATAATACACAAGCGAGACTTATTGGTCCTAATTGTCCAGGCATCATTACTCCTGGTGAATGTAAAATTGGTATCATGCCTGGTTCCATTCATTTACCTGGTAAAGTTGGTATTGTTTCTCGCTCTGGTACATTAACTTATGAAGCAGTAAAACAAACTACCGACAAAGGTTTTGGTCAAAGTACTTGCATAGGAATTGGTGGTGATCCTATTCCAGGAACTACTTTTATCGATGCCTTGGCTCTTTTTGAAAAGGACAGCCAGACACAAGCGATCATTATGGTCGGTGAAATTGGTGGTTCAGCAGAAGAAGAAGCCGCTGAATACATTAAATCAAATGTTAGCAAGCCCGTCGTCTCCTACATCGCTGGTGTTACTGCGCCTGCAGGCAAGCGCATGGGGCACGCAGGGGCAATTATTTCGGGTGGTAAAGGTACTGCTGCGGAAAAATTTGCTGCATTGGAAGCTGCAGGTGTAAGAACAGTTCATTCGCCAGCTGATTTGGGTGATGCTATCGCTGAAGTGACTGGCTGGTAATAAAAAGTCAGGCTCTTTTTCAGGAAAAAGAGCCTGATTTCCCCTCTCTATGTAGAATCAATTTAATTAGACTTTCATTTAGTCATTAATAGCTACACCTAAATTTTTAAGTCGTTGTAAACAAGATACTGAATCAGAAAATAAGATCGTATGAAGGCCTAGCGAGCTCGCTGCTCGAGTGTTTGGTTCGTGATCGTCAATAAATATTGTCTCACGGGCAATTAAATTATTTCTTTGTAACGCATAATTAAAAATTTCTTTACCAGGCTTCATAAAACCAATGTCGGCAGAAACAGTCGCGTGAGTAAAATAATTCCAGAAATCATACTTGTTTTTTAAATAAATGATAATTTCCTTTATATTGTCAGTCAGCGCAAACAAATGATAGCCATTTCTATGTAATGACTTGATGAGGTCTGTGGTTCCTGGAATTAGGACTTGTGTCGACTTTACATAATTGAAAAGAGCAGTCAGATGTTGGACATCAATCTCTTTCAGCTCTGAGAGATAGCCCAGTTTTGCCTCCTCTTCAGAAATTTTGCCCAAATTTAAATTAATCCAAATACGGCTTTTAAATATTTTTTCAACTAAATAGTGCTGTTGATGCTGTTCATAATTTGGAAAAGTATTTCTAACAATCTCAGTGGGTGACCATCTGACAATCACATTGCCCACGTCAAAAATAATGTTCTTGATGTTCATTTTGATAACCAGCCATGTAGCCTGCGACCTTGCAAACAGGATTAAAAATCGTCCTGTTTCTCTCATTGACCCATCACAACCCAGGGTTGAGTTCTGCTTCCAAGATTACACGAATCCGTTATTTGTTAAACTTTTTACTAATGACCAAATCGAAGGCTGCTTTTTGCTCATCAGATAATTCCTTACGGCGTAAAGCCATCATTTCTTGTACACTACCTTGCACACAATCTGGTGTTAACCTATCAATAATCAATGTGCCATTAAGATGGTCTATCTCATGTTGCAAAACTCTGGCATAAAATCCACTTTCAGTACTGCTGTGAGCTTGCCCATTTTCATCCTGGTAGTGAAGGGTTATTTGACTGTAGCGTGGGACCTTGCCGGCTTTACTCGATACGGAATAACAACCTTCAAAATCATGAATAAATCCTTTTTCCTCAACTCCCTGATAGCTTGGGTTAATCATAATATGCATTGGATAAGGGCTGACGTTATTTCTTAATAAAGCGGCTTCTTCGGGAATATAGATGGCAATAATTTGTTTAGCACGATTTACCTGGGGCGCCGCCAGGCCAACGCCACCCAGGTCATATAATTTTCCTTTCATCGCAGCAATCAGCTGTAAATCACTAGCGCTTAGCGGAAAAGAAACCGGTTTTGCCGGCTTTCGTAACACTTGATTATGGGCGACTTCTTCGACAGTGACAATTTCAAGTGCATAGACATTAGGTGAAGTCATGATAATTCCTGCCAGAAGTAAAAAAAATTGATACATAAGAAACAGGTTAATGATGAAAGGATTAATTTACAGAAAAAAGGGACATCTAAACAGTCCCCAGCTTTAGTATTTGATGGCTATATAACCTTCTGGGATTTAGTTTTATAATTTAATGACGTATCCAATTGTGGGAAGAGTATGAGTCATTGGCGAACCTTGGCGGAAATCCGTCGTGAATATGGTGATTTGAACCTTAATGAAGAGAACATTGAAGAATGCCCTATTACCCAGTTTAAGCATTGGTTTGAAGACGTGTTGTTGTCTGAGAAAAGTGACCCAACAGCAATGGTTTTATCAACGGTAGATGAAAAAGGATACCCGGATTCGAGAGTGGTCTTGCTTAAAGGGCTAGATGAAGGAACCTTTATTTTTTATACAAACTACGGAAGTAGCAAGTCGGTGCAATTAGGCCGTATTCCTTATGCAGCACTTAATTTCTATTGGCCTCAAATGGCTCGGCAAGTTCGAATTCGTGGCCGAGTAAAGCGAACTACTAAAAAGCAGTCGGATACTTATTTTGCCTCAAGGCCTGTAACAAGCCAATTAAGCGCAATTGCTTCGCCACAGAGCCAGAAAATTTCCGATAGAAAAAGCCTGGAGCAATCTCTCAATGAGCTAATAGAGCAACATGGCCAAGAACCAATAGTTCGACCAAGGCATTGGGGAGGATATATCGTAATTCCTGATGAAATTGAGTTTTGGCAAGGACGGGATAATCGTTTACATGACCGGATTTTTTATTACAAGAGCAAAGGACAGTGGATTCATTGCCGGTTAGCCCCATAATCTTCAATAAAATCAATGAGGTGATTTTTTATTTATTGTCATGGTTTTTATTTTGTCAAGAAAGTGTAAAAAAAGCGCATACTCCAACACAAGGTCAGTCTCCAGTCGTAGAATGAATGTTAAGTGATACACAAATCATGGCATTAAGAATGCATTTAATTTAGCAGGAAGCTAAAAATTACGAGTTATTTTGAAGGACTAAGAGAGGGTACCAACATGAATGACACAACAGAGCTGTTACCACATATTAAATTACGTTTTAATATTGAACATCCAAGTTTTGAAGAGTGTTATGCGGATGGTTACGAGTGTGCCCTGGCTGATATTCAGGAAGAAGAAAATCCTTTCAGTGAAGGTAGTCAGGAATACTATCAATGGCTTGAAGGCTGGTGGGCTGGATTTTATGGTGAGAAACCATTATTTGAGCTCACAGCAGATGCACCGGTCAGTGAAGAGCCTGCCGCGGCAAATGATCAGTCTTATCAGCGCCCACATAGCCTGGTAAGCAGCAATTTTTTCGCGAATGTACTCAAAATTACCGGTGCAATAGCTGCAACGGCAGTGGTTGGTTACCAGGTGTTGGATCTGGTTGCCTAAGAGCAATAAAACCAAGGCACATTCGATTCGACCTGGGGATGAGTCGTTTTCTCAGGTCGAATCAGGGTCTGCTGAACAGGTCTACCATCTTGGCCAAAAATCAATGCTTTTCGGCTCAAGATTGCAGATCGTCGGGTCCGTTATTTAAATAACTTTAAAACCATGGAGCGCATTCTAGCCAATTCTGCTGGATTGAATTCTTTATAAATTGGGCTGCCAATATTGAGACAAACGGTGACTTGCTCACCAATTCCTTTCAGTAGATCAACACCTGACAATTTAAGAAGCTGAATAGCATCACTAATCTCATCTGCCCAATGAGCAAAATAGTCCATATTAGTAAATACAGGTAGAAGAAATCCACCGTTGCTTTCTATATATAATACCTCTGGTTGATCAGCAGCTGAATTTTTATCAATTGGAATAATAAAATTCGCTTTGATGAACTCCAAATAAGCTTTGTTTGCTTCCTTGGAATTACCGGCCGCATCCAATGCCTGTTTGATTGCTAATTCAAGATCATTCATTCGCTTTCTACCTGCTAAAAAGCGGAATTATATCTAATTTTTACTCCAGTTACTGCTTAGTTGTAATTAAAAAAGCGTTAGTGATATATACAGTCTGTTAGAAAAATGCTAAGTTCTAGAATGCTCATTGTGTTGAAATAATTGTCGGTCACAGTATAATGCGGGGTTAAGTCTGTGTTTTTATTAAACAAAATCCTGTTTTTCCGCTACAACTAATCGATTGATTTTTATTTCAATCAGGACGAAAATACTAGCTGAGTACTGAATTATGAATATGATGGTAATGTCTGAAAGTGATAAAGCAAGTCGTATAAATCAATTAGGTTTTGCATGGATTGTCTGGGGATTAGCTGCTGCATTTTACTTCTCTGACTATCTGGCGCGTGTAGCTCCCGGAGTTATGCACCGAAGCCTGCAAATCGATTTTGGAATCAATGAAGCTGGGTTTGGTATTCTGACCGCTTCGTTTTATTTTCCTTATATTTTGATGCAAATTCCAGTTGGACTTACAGTCGATCGCCTGAGTATTCGTGCGATTTTAACGGTCATGTCTTTAATCACCGCTCTGGGGTGTGGTGTTTTTGGCTTGGCAGATGGCTTGATGATGGCTTCAGTCGGGCGTATGTTGATCGGTTTTAGCGCCGCGTTTGCCTTTGTGAGCTCCTTACGGTTAGCCACATCCTGGTTTCCTCCAGCCATGCTGGGCTTATTGGCGGGTTTAACCCAGGCACTTGGTATGTTAGGGGCAGCAGCTGGCGAAGCGCCCGTTTCCTTTTTAGTGGCCAATGTTGGTTGGCGGCATAGTATGCTGATTATTGCCTTTTTATTTATTGCACTAGCCGGTCTTTTATATCAGTTTGTCCAGGACAAACCGGGTACGAAGCGACGTGAAATCAAATATGAAGCAAGACTGAGTATTTTAGAAAGTTTGCGTATTATTTTGTCCCATCGCCAAACTTGGTTAAATGCACTCTATGCGGGCTTTCTATTTGGACCTACTGCTGTCATTGGTGAAGCCATCGGTCCTGCCTATTTACAATATGGCCGCGGTTTGACTGCTCATACTGCGGCTTTTGCAACAGGCCTCATCTTTATTGGCTGGGGAATCAGCGGTCCACTATCAGGTTGGTTGTCAGATAGAATGGGGCGTCGCAAACCATTAATGATTTTTTCTGCTCTGTGCGGTATCGTTTTAAGTTCATTGTTTGTCTTTTACCCCTCCCTGGATAAAACGTCCGCTTACCTTATTTTCTTTGTGTTTGGTTTGACTAATACTGGTGTAGCTATTGCCTATGCGGTATCGACTGAGATTCATGAGAGCAACGTGGTCGGTACCTCGATTGCCTTTACCAATATGATTTCTATTTTTGTTGGTGCACTAATGCAGCCTTTGGTAGGTCGTTTGGTTGATTTGGTAGCAGGTGCCCGAGCATACAATGTTGAGTCTTTATTACTTTCCGATTTTCAGGCCGGGTTGAAAATCTTACCCCTCTGTTCGCTTGTCGCTTTGATCCTGGCATTTACAGTGAAAGAAACTTACTGCAAGCCCATTCGTAAGATGTAATAACGCTTAACGTCTCTCCATAACCAATTGCCGTGCAGATACACGGCAATTGGCTGAACTTTTTCCAAAGTGCAATCTTGATTTCGCAGAATATACGCCAGACCCTTAGGATGACGTGCCCCGGTTCTACTCCTGAAGGATCCCTGCTAGACACTCTATTTTATTTAAGCCCATTTGTGGGCACTTACCCTGTTTTTATTCGCATATTTCTTTGCTAGTTAGTGAATCTCGTGTTTTAATTAGGGCGGTAACCCTCTGCGGGGTGGAAGTGCTTTCTTCATCTGCATAGGACGAACACTAACACGGAGATAATAATGAAAAAATTCACAGGATTAGTGGTTCTTTTAGCCGCTCTAGTCCTCGGCTCTTATTATGGTATGGGTTATCTCACCGAACGTAAGGTGAGAGAAAGCCTCAATATAGTCAATCAATCCAATGGTGTTGCTGCTGAAATTGTGCAGTACAAGCGTGGTTGGTTTACTTCCGAGGCTTCATTGGACTGGCGTTTACATGTTCCTGAGCGTGTCGTGCAGATAGATGGTAAATCGCAGACAGTGCCTGCTGAAGATTACCAAATGCAAATGCCGATTACTATTTACCATGGTCCTGTCATATTCTCAGATCGCGGTATAAAATTCGGTTTAGGCTTCGCTCACACTTTATTAACTTTACCAGCACAATATACTGATAAATTTAATAATTTATTCTCAAGCCAATCTACTCAACCAAAGTTAAATATGAGCTTTTTCGTAAATTATTTTGGTAATACGAGTATTGATACTTCTTTACCGGCCTTCAAGTTATTTGCTAAAGAAGGAAATGCGGAATTTAATTGGTTGGGCATGTCTACATCAACCAGTGTTTCCTCTAACATGAGTGAAGTGGATGGTAATATAACCATAGATGGTTTGCATTTTACAAAAGACCAAATCGATACAACGATGTCGGCTGTTACTAGCGAATATAATTTACACAAGACGCCAACAGGTTTGTTCTTGGGTGATGCCAGTTTATCTTTCCCCTCGCTCGTAGTCATGAATAAGGACGCCAAGCTGCTTGAGCTAGGCCAATTCGACATGCGTTCTAATAGCGATATTGACGATGGCTTATTTAGTTCGCAATTTAAAACGTCATTAGAAAAAATAGTCGCTAACGGCAAAACTTATGGTCCAGGTAATTTAGAAGTAGCGATTAGAAATCTTGATGCCGATGTATTAGCTAAATTGAATGATCAATTAAATCAGCTGCAACAAGGTACAGATGCTCAACGTCAACAAGCCGTATTCGCCATGTTGCCTGAGTTACCCAGGTTGTTTAGCAAGGGGGCTGAGTTTGAAATTTCAGAAATGAATTTTGTGATGCCTCAGGGGACACTCGAGGGTAACTTAATGGTTTCTCTGCCGAAAGGTGAATTTGCTAACCCCTTTGAACTGATGCAAAAAATTCAAGGCAATGGTAAGTTGAAGATCCCTGCTGCAGTTGTACAACAGCTAATGACAGAATCAATTAAGCAAAAGATGATGTCACCACAGCCTAGTGCAAGTCAGCAAGGTCCTGTTGATCAAGTACAGCCGCAAGCCAGTACTGATACTACTACGCAAGCGGCTACAAGTTCTGCAGATGTCAATGAGCAGGCTACCACACTGGCTACCAAGCAATTATCTACCCTGGTACAGAATGGCGTCCTGACAGTACAAGGAAGTGATTACGTGATTGAAGTGAGTCTTAACCAAGGTCAATTAGCAGTTAATGGCAAACCTTTCAATCCAGCTATGTTGAAATTTTAATAGGTAAAATTGACCCATTTGAGTGGGCTTGGATATTTTAAGCCCATTCAGTAATTCCTGATTTTTAAGTCAAATTTGCTAGGTCTGTACTTGTCAGGAATTGCTCAATTGGGTAAGATGCTGCTTTTAAAAGGAGGAGTTAATAAGAATGACAACAATCGGTAATGAGGCCGGAGATACTACTACTTCGTCGTTGGCTGCCAGTGTCACTCAATCAGTGCAGAAATATTTCACCGAGCTGAAGGGAACTGATCCTGTTGATCTGTACCAGTTTGTTCTTGAGGAAATTGAGACACCGCTATTTCGTGCTGTAATGGAGCATTGCAAGTATAACCAATCACGTGCTGCCATTATGCTTGGAATTAGTAGAGGTACATTAAGAACTAAGCTACGTCGTTACTTTGACGACAAGTACGTAGGGACACGAGATTAAACGCCTGATTAGCTCTCTGCGTTAATAATTAGTATCAAAAAAGGGGAAATGATTTCCCCTTTTTCATTTCTGGGCGCTAAATCCGTCAATGCTTCTTGATCCCAGGGAGTCTAGTCACAAAGGTTTTAAGCCACAGGTGGCCGTGAAATAGAATTGACAGAATAACGAAAGGATTTCATGAGACGGCCCTGGTGTTGCAAAACTACTCCACCAAGGCTACAGAAGTATAACTGTCCAGCAATTTTTGTCAGGTTACTCGGCAAACATTGAGCTTACAGATTCCTCAACATTAACACGCTTTATCGCTTGCGCTAACATATCTGCCAAACTGACAACCCGGATCTTTTTACATTGCTTAGCTGCTTCTGACAGGGGAATTGTATCAGTAACAACAATTTCATCTAAAGAGGAGTTAACTATATTATTGACAGCAGGACCAGACAGCACTGGATGAGTAACGTAAGCCCGCACGCTAATAGCACCATTTTGCTTAAGTTGATGTGCTGCGGAACATAAAGTACCTGCCGTATCAACAATGTCATCAATGATGAGACAGTGTCTTCCCGCAGGCTCACCGATAATGTGCATGACTTCTGACTTATTGGGTCCACTACGGCGTTTATCAATAATAGACAGTTCAGTGTCATTAAGAAGTTTGGCCATTGCCCTGGCACGAACTACTCCGCCTACATCAGGTGAAACAACCATGAGATCCGTTAGATTTTTCTCTCTAATGTCTTCCAGCAGAACAGGAGTGGAGTAGACATTATCTACAGGCATGTAGAAAAAACCTTGAATCTGATCAGCGTGTAAATCGACGGTAAGAACGCGACAAATACCTACAGAAGCCATCATATCAGCAACTACTTTTGCAGTAATCGGTACTCTTGCGGAACGCACACGGCGGTCTTGGCGTGCGTAACCAAAATAAGGCACGACAGCGGTAATTCGTCCTGCTGATGAGCGCCGCAGGGCATCCGCCATACTTAATAGTTCCATTAAATTGTCATTGGCTGGCGCACAAGTGGATTGGACAACAAAGACGTCCCTGCCACGTACATTTTCGAGTATTTCAACCATAGTCTCGCCATCGCTGAAAGTACCTACGGTCGCCTGACCAATAGGAATTTGCAGGTGGGAAGCTATTTTAAGTGCCAGCTCTGGATTAGCATTGCCGGTAAAGATCATCATTGTCGACATGTGCAAAAAACCTTAGATTCGAGTTTTAATCAGGTGACTTAAACACATAGCAGAAGACAGCCAGAAAGATATAGTTATTATTTGAGCGATCCGGTGAACGCATCCTTCCCGGTTATCTTCTGCCGTCTGTTTACTTGAATCAACAAGATTGTGGCTGGGGTGCTAGGATTCGAACCTAGGTATGCAGGGATCAAAACCCTGTGCCTTACCGCTTGGCGACACCCCAATAAGTTGTAGATTCTATTATTTCATCCGTGAATAATCATTGTGTGCATTGCTGCAATGTGCTGCGTATTTTGCAGAGAATTTAAAAGCTTGTCAACGTTGAAAAGAAAAAATTATTCTATAGGGCTCAGTACGCAAGGGAGAGGGAACGACTTGCTAAACGTGCAAATGGTTCCCCGATCCACTATTCCTAGACCCGCCAACGTCTAATGACCACTTTAATAAACACCCCATTGCCTTGTAACCTTATCTGGCTTGGTAGTACATATTTACCAACCGTGGTGTATTGAGTGTATTCAATGGTGTAGCCAGACTGCCGCAGAAGGGTTAAATGGTTGGCTTGATCCTTTTTAGCTGATTGGACAGCGCCCGGTGCAGGTAAACCTCTTACCCAGTAATAGAGATTATTAACGGGTAGACGAACCCCGGTTTGTTGCCTTAGCAGTTCATCAGCATTGGATGAGGACGCTGTTTTTGGGCCGTCACGCAAAGTAACTACCCCCCCCTTTTTATTGACAAGAACGGTGCCGCTGCCAAGAGGTCCTGATAAGCGAATTTGGTATTGGCCAGGACCGTTTTGTACCCAGTTAAGAGAAGCACTCCAGCCTTTACTTTTATTTCGTGCTGCCATTGCACCGGAAATTTCCCAGGAAGAAACGCCGGCGGGAGACGCGCCGGCAACTCGTGATGCGGTATCAGCCGTACGATTAGCTTTATCGGTCGTTGTCGTGTTAGCGCCAGCAACAGTCGTTTTGCCAGCCGCTGTTGAAGCATCTGCTGTCGACGGAGTCCCTCCTTTTGTTGTTGAGGAGGTTGACGCAGAAGAGCCAGCATTAGGATTGGTTTCAATCGTGGGGTGGGGCGCACAGGCAGTCAACAAAACAACAGCGGTTAGAAAAAGATGTTTACTGGGAATCATTACATTTCTCCAATCCATATTGTAAAGAGGTTGCTAACTCACACCGGGGAAACGCTGCGTTGCTATCGGGTGAATTAACGAGTCCTTGATGGTTGCCAATAGTTTTTCTATCCACAATACGCTAGACTGCTTAAACTTGCAATTGTGATGTGGCATTATGAAAAATAAAGCGATTTATCCTGGGACGTTTGATCCGATAACGAATGGTCATGTTGACATTATCGCTCGCGCATCCCGGTTATTTCCTGAAATAGTTGTTGCTGTAGCCAGTAATCAAGCTAAACGTCCTTATCTAACCTTACAGACTCGTATTGAGTTAATAAAAACGGCTGTAGGGCATTTGCCAGGCGTCTCGGTTATGGGCTTTGACAACTTATTGATTGATTTTGCGCGTGAACAAAAAGCAGGCATTATTTTGCGTGGTTTGCGTGCAGTAAACGATTTTGAATATGAGTTTCAATTAGCAGGTATGAATCGTAAATTATGTCAAGAAATTGAAACGCTGTTTTTAACCCCTTCTGAACATCTGTTATTTATTTCATCAACTTTGGTGCGGGAAATTGCCCAACTTGACGGCAATGTATCACAATTTGTGCCAGCAGCTGTCGTTAGCGCCTTACAGGAAAGGAAGAAGCAAGGGCTATGAGAGGAACAAAGTGCTTATTGACCGTTATCCTATTTTTAATTCTTAATCCCGTCGGTGCAAAAGAGTATGCGGAAAAGCCTTCCGGCTATGCAGTGGCCTCCGCGCACCCCCTCGCAACGAATGCGGGTTTAGAAATTCTTGCTGCGGGTGGTAATGCCTTCGACGCAGCAGTGGCTGTTGCTGCTGTACTTGCAGTGGTTGAGCCCTACCATTCAGGTCTGGGTGGTGGTGGGTTTTGGTTGCTGCATCAAGCGAAAGAAAAGAAAAATATTTTTATTGACGGCCGCGAGACAGCGCCTCTTGCCGCTTCAAAAACGATGTTTTTGGGAACCGATGGTAATCCTGTTCCCGGATTATCGTTAAATGGGGGCTTGGCTGCTGCTATTCCTGGTGAGCCGGCAGCATTGGTTTATATTGCTGAGCATTATGGCCGTTTGCCCTTGGCCAAATCATTAGCGCCGGCCATTCGTTTTGCCGAGGAAGGCTTTATTGTAGATCATCAATTTAATTATTTTTCAATAATGGATGACCGACTACAAATGTTACAGCGCTTTCCTGCTACGGCAGCAGTTTTTTTGCATAATGGAAAACCTTATCAAATTGGAGAACGTCTTAAACAACCTGATCTGGCAAAAACACTAAGATTACTTGCTGCAAAGGGACACGATGGATTTTATCGTGGTGAGGTGGCTGAGCGCTTAGTAAAAGGAGTCAATGCAGCAGGTGGTATTTGGTCGCTGAAAGATTTGGCTGCGTACCAAATTAAAGTGCGTGAACCTTTACAAGGTGCTTACCATAATATGCTAATTATTACCGCACCTCCTCCATCTGCAGGTGGAGTGACTTTATTAACCATGTTAAATATAGTGGCTGCTTATCCTTTATCAACGTTTAGTAAAAGCCAGTGGATTCATTATTTGACGGAAGCGATGCGGCTCGCTTTTTGGCAACGTTCGATGTTCTTGGCCGATCCGGATTTTGAACAAATCCCGCTGGATAAATTACTGTCAGCGGACAATGCAAAGCAGCTTCGCTCCTTAATTCCTCCAAACAAAGCCTTACCGAGTGATGTTTTACAAGGCCAGGCCAGCAAAGATGGCAGTGCGAATACCACACACGTTTCTATCATCGATAACGAGGGAAATCGAGTCTCAGCAACCATGACAGTGAATTTTATTTTTGGCTCCAGTGTTGTTGCTGAAGGAACAGGCGTATTACTAAATGACGAAATGGATGATTTCTCGAGTAAACCTGGTGAGAGAAATGTATTTGGTATTGTTGGTACCGAAAAAAATAGTATTGCCCCTGGCAAGAGACCTCTATCGAGTATGACGCCTAGTTTTCTTGAAATGCCCGGCCGTATCGCGATTGTGGGTACACCTGGAGGGAGTCGCATTCCGACAATGGTATTTCTTGCTGCACTGGGTTTTTATGATTACTCTGGAGCAATCTCTATGGTTTCGGCGATGCGTTTCCATCACCAATATTTACCCGATTGGCTGCAGTTTGAACCGGAAACATTTTCTCCGGCTTTGCAGGCTGAATTAAAAGCGATGGGTTACAAATTAATGGCTTTGAATCAATATTATGGTGATATGCAGGCAATCACCTGGGATAAAGAAAAGAATTTCATCACGGCAACATCAGATCCAAGGCACATCGGGTTATCAGCTACCGTTGGCGTAAATCAGGATGGCTATGGTGTTACCCACTAAATTAGTTGGGTGCTGTTTCTCCTACCAGCGCCTTAATAGACTGATAGACCTCTTGCACCAGTTCATCTTTATTTTTAGGGGTATATTGCGAAGCATCAATTGGTTTGCCAACATGGATTTCAGCAATTTGATTGAGATTAAATTGAGTCGTGCGTGCCGGTAAAATATCATAAGCGCCACGAATACCAATCGGAATAATGGTGGCCTTCGTTTCAATAGCAGTAATAAAGGCCCCTTTTTTAAAAGGCGCTAATTTACCATCCTTTGAACGAGTCCCTTCCGGCGCTATCCACATAACAATTCCACTTTCCAATAATTGACGCACTTGAGCTAAATCTTTTATCGCCTGATGTCTATTTTTACGATCAATAAAAGGAAATTCTGCTGCTGTCATTCCTTTCCCCATAATAGGAATCTTTGATAGTTCTTTTTTAGCTAACATGCGGATTGAATGATTGGGAAAGGCTTGAAAACTGATGGGAATATCATAAAGGCTGCTGTGATTACACATAATGATAGTTGCTTTCCCTGCCTGAGGTTCGACTTTATAAGGATTAACCACTTTACAGGTTACACCAACTAAATTGAGCAGACGGTTTACCCATCGGTGAATCACTGCATCGGACCATGCGCGAGTTTGCTTTCCAGAGAGGCGTTTAAAAATGGAGCGCAAACAGGCGTCGCCTGTACTGAGTATGGAAAGAAACATTATCCACTGGGTGCGTAATTTACTAATCTTCATAGTTAATCATTATCGTTAGAGAGGGTTGATAATACTGCATGTGCCGAATACTGCACAATCAGGACTTACGCAAAACCCCGATCGCTTCGTTAAAATTTAACTTTAATTCGGTCATTTAGTTTGGGCTAAACTCCCTCATTAAAATCAAATTTTGCCTCGGCTCGGCGTTTTTCGTCAGCCCTGATAGTACGCAAAACCCCGATCGCTTCGTTAAAATTTAATTTTAATTCGGTCATTTAGTTTGAGAGCTAAACTCCCTCATTAAAATCATATTGATATCAAGGCAACGCTTTTTGACTCTGCATAGTGCGGGAAACCGGGGGTTGGCAGCGAGGACAAAAAGCAGAATTTCTTCCGGCTATTACGGTGGTTTCAATCAATGTCTGACAATGAAAACAGGGGCGATTTTTGCGGCCATAAACTTGTAAATCATTGGTAAAATAGCCAGGCTTTCCATCGATGGCATAAAAATCACGCAGCGTTGTGCCCCCGGCCTTGATGGCTTGTTCCAAGACCTGCTTAATATGGCTGGCCAGTCGGTCGTATTGAGCCAACTTAAGCGAGCCTGCAGGTGTCAACGGGTGAATGCCCGCTAAAAACAAGCTTTCAGTGGCATAGATATTCCCTACGCCAACGACAATGTCATTACTCATAATAAAGGATTTAATACTTTGCTTTTTATGGCGGGCCCGCTGACTTAGGTAACTGCCAGTAAACGAATCCTCCAGTGGTTCCGGGCCTAAATGAGCTAAGAGGCGGTGCTGATAAGGATTTTCCTTTAAATAAAGCCACAGTCCAAAGCGGCGAGGATCATTGTAACGAAGGATTAACCCGTTCTGCAGTAACATATCGATGTGATCATGTTTACTGGCAACAGATGTTTTATCCGTCATACGCAAATGGCCGGACATTCCCAAATGAATAAGCAAATAACCTTCAGACAATTCTAACAGCAAATATTTGGCACGCCGGTAAATGGCCTTCACTATCTGGCCGGTGCAGCATTGATTTAAGGCGGGGGTGACCGGCAAGCGCAGTTGTGGCTGTCTTATCGTAATGTCTATAATAGTCTGATTCAGTAAAAACGGGCTTAGACCACGCCTGGTCGTTTCTATTTCCGGTAATTCAGGCATTAGTCTTTGTCGTTATGTTCAATAACGCGCCCTTCGGTTTTTGTAGGTGTATTACTGGGGAAAAAATAGCTTTTCACAAACGATATTGCCCAAAGAATACCACCGATTAATAAGCCCCATATCAGGACATAGGAAAACATAATGAATAAACCGATGACTAATGCAATCGCTATCCCAAGCATCAGGAAGGGAACGATGTTTTCTAAAAGACGCTGTAATTTTTCATTCATTGAAATAGTCCTACTGTGAAGGAAATGAGCCATATCTCATACCCTTATGTGAAAATTATCGTCCACAAGTGGATACGATGCAATGCGAATTGTGCAATTTGTGGTATTATATAGAGAGTGCATTGAAAAATTGTTGTCTCAATGCATAATTATTTACCAGGGGAGAGTAACCGATGATTTACGGTGTTTTAAATTTGTCGTTCTGGGGTTATGTAATAGCCACCATTGTGCTAACTCAAATCACAATCGCAGGCGTTACGATTTATTTGCATCGTCACCAAACGCATCGCGCGTTGACGTTACATCCGATTATTAGTCATTTTTTCCGCTTTTGGTTATGGTTAACTACCGGTATGGTGACCGCAGAATGGGTAGCCATCCATCGCAAACATCATGCTACTACTGATGTTGAAGGCGATCCGCATAGTCCCAAGGTTATGGGCCTGAAAAAGGTATTCTGGCAGGGTGCCGAGTTATACAAAACAGCAGCCAACGATAAAGAAATGGTTGCCAAATACTCACATGGTACGCCGAATGACTGGATAGAGCGCAATGTTTACTCGCGTTTTTCTGCCAAAGGCATTCTATTAATGTTTATTGCCGACTTGGTACTGTTTGGTCTTCCCGGCATTACTATTTGGGCAATCCAAATGATGTGGATTCCACTTCATGCTGCCGGTGTGGTGAATGGGGTAGGCCATCACTGGGGTTATAGAAACTTTGAATGTGCTGATACCTCAACGAACCTGATTCCCTGGGGTTTTTGGATCGGTGGGGAAGAGTTACATAATAATCATCATACCTTTGCTTCTTCAGCCAAATTTTCGGTGAAATGGTGGGAGTTTGATATTGGTTGGTTATATATCCGCTGCTTAGCTTTCCTCGGTTTGGCCAAAGTCAAAAAATTGCCGCCCAAATTGGCGATGGATGCTGGTAAATTACAAGTTGATCTTGAAACAGTTAAAGCGGTAGTGAGTAATCGTTTCCAGATTATGTCTCATTATTACAAGCGTGTTGTGCGCCCTATTCTTAAAGATGAGAAGCGCATTAGTGAGACTAAGGGAGAGAAACACCTTTTTCAGCGCGCCGGTCGGTTGTTACGATTGCAAGACAGCTTGTTATCACCACGGGCAAAATCACGTTTGCAAGCCTTGCTGGCCAGCCATGAACAACTGCAGGTGGTTTATAGCTATCGTCAATCACTGCAAAATATCTGGTTGAAGACAGCCACTTCGCAAAAAGAGTTAGTGGAAGCCTTACAAAATTGGTGTAAGCAGGCTGAAGAGTCGGGTCTCGAGGTGTTGCGTCAATTCGCTCAACAACTCAAAGGCTATGTTCCACAACCAGTAAAAGGTTAGGCAATTGCTTATCGTTTAAGTCATATCTCTGTGCCAGGTTCGTCATCGTTAATGAGTGAAATTGATGATGACGAACTTGTTCTCCTCGCTAATAACGCTTCATTCTAAAGCGTATTTATTTTTAGTCGACTCCCTGTTTACTCCATTGAACCACCAATTGAATGCTAAAAAATTAGAGTACTTCCGCTGTGTTGGCATTGACATTGCTATCGTTTTACTTTGAAGTAATACTTACCAGTTACATTATAGAAAGGAGTTATTTATGGAACGAAGGACAGCCGTAGTTACTGGAGGCACTGGTGGAATAGGTTCAGCCATTTGCCAGCGCCTGGCTGCTGATTATCGAGTAATCGCTTGCTATTTTAAAGATGGCCGACATGAGGAAGCGAAACAGTGGCAAGCTGCCCAGAAAGAGGCTGGCTATGATATTGATATTTTTTATGCAGATATTGCCAAGTTTGATGATTGCGAAAAACTGGCTGCTTTAATTCTGGAGCGCTATGGTCAGATTGATGTTCTGGTCAATAATGCTGGAATCACAGTCGATGCCAGCTTGAAAAAAATGTCTCCCCAACAATGGCAACAAGTCATTGATGCCAATTTGACGAGTGTATTTAATGTGACACGGAATGTCTTACCCTCCATGCTGGAAAAAAATTATGGCCGCATCATTAATATTTCTTCCATTAATGGCCGCAAAGGGCAGTTCGGCCAATGCAATTATGCAGCCAGTAAGGCAGCCCTTTTTGGGTTTACCAAGAGTTTAGCCTTAGAAGTGGCTGCCAAAGGGATTACCGCAAATACCATTTCACCTGGCTACATTGAAACACCGATGTTAGCTGGGGTTAGAGAGGAGGTATTGAAAGCTATTATTGCCAACATTCCGGTTGGGCGTTTAGGTACGGCACAAGAAGTTGCCCATGCTGTTGCATTCCTTGCTTCACCAGAGTCAGGGTTTATTACGGGTGCAAATCTCGACATTAATGGTGGCCAATACATGTAGCCTCGCGCTCGTCAACCAAGGTAATCCTATGCAAAAAGAAAAAGTTGTATTAGTTACTGGCGGCACAGGTGATATTGGAACTGCCATTGCCAAACACTTAAACTCGCTCTATGGGAAAATAATTGCCTTAGACGTACTTGCTGAGAATAAAGGTTCTTTATGGGAGGCTGAGCTCCATGAGGAAGGTTATCAAAACGCGTTCTACAGACATATGGATGTCACCGATTTTGATCAATGTAAAGTAGTGGTTGATGACATTGTCAAAGAATTTGGCCGTGTGGATGTATTGATTAATAATGCTGGCATTACACGCGACGCGGTATTTAATAAAATGACGAAACAGCAATGGGATGAAGTACTGACTGTCAACCTTGATGGTATGTTTAATGTAACTCGGCCTGTGGTGGAATATATGCGTGAGCAGGAAAGTGGACGAATTGTTAATGTTTCCTCTGTAAACGCTCAAAAAGGACAGTTCTCGCAAGCGAATTATGCTGCATCCAAGGCCGGGGTTTATGGCTTTACCAAAAGCTTGGCGCAGGAGCTGATGGCAAAAAATATTACGGTTAATAGCTTATCACCAGGGTATGTGAATACGCGATTGATGAAAGGAATTAGACCCGATATTTTGGAATCAATCATAGCTCTGATTCCTGCTAAACGGTTAGCCGAGCCTGAGGAAATTGCGTGGGTTGTCGAGTTTCTAATCAGCGATAAAAGTCGTTATATCACTGGTGCGAATTTAAGTGTTAATGGCGGCTTGCATATGTATTAAAACCTAAGCTTACAGACTTGTTCTGTAAGCTTGAAGTGGGTAAAGAGAGTAAAATGACAATGAGATTGATTAAAAAATATAAGAATCGCAGGCTTTATGATACAGAGAAAAGCCAATATATTACCGTTGAAGAATTACAACGTTATGTGGTGGACGGTATCCCCTTTCGAGTCGAGGACTCAACGAATGGCAAAGATATAACCAATATTACTCTACTACAGATTTTTGTGGAGATGGAAAGTGGCTCCAGTCAATTTCTTTCAGTCGATATGTTACGGCAACTGATTGTGTTAGCCCACCACCCAATGAATCAAGCTTTTAGAGGGATGTTAGAACAGATGTTTTCTAGTCTGGAAAAATCTCTGCAAACGAATCCCTACCTCAAAGATTATCAGCAAACAACCGATACGGTGTCACAGCAGATGCAGCAATTATTTAAACAATGGCAAGGATTTTTCAAACAATAGAAAGCGTTTATGCTGCACTGCAAAATAAATGGAAAAATCTCTTGACAATCATGTTATATAAGTACTAATCTAATATTGTGCAGTGCAACATAATGGAGAAAATCATGAATCAGGCGTCTTTTGAAAAATGGAGTGAAATGGCTAAAAAGGCACAAGAACCTTTTCAAGCAATCGCTGAACTTAACGTTAAAACCTTACAAGGGTTAACTTATTTAAAACCAGAGGAACTGGCAAGCCTCAAGAAACCCGAAGAGTTATTGGAAAAGCAAATCAATTTGGCAGTTGAAAATGGCCATAAGGCATTGGATTACATGCAAAAATCATTTCAAATTTTTGAAAAGGCCATGCTCTCTCTGGTTCAGGAAGTAAAAAATAAAGCTGGCGAAAAGAAATAAACGCCTTTTTATCGCTTCAAATTTTTAAAGAGATTACTCCATGCAGTAATCTCTTTTTTTTTGATTCATTGAGGTTCGAAAGAAGTCTAGGTCAACAAGCCTTAATTTTGTTCTTTCGCTGGTTCTAATTTATAAGTTTTGAAAACATAGGTTCCGGGTGCATCCACCAGGCCTTTGAAGGGCAAGTCGGTAAACGTTGGAGGGGAAACCAGGGGGCCAGACTCTTTTTTCAACCACTCTAGCCACTCTGGCCACCAGGAGCCCGGGTTGTGGGTCGCATTGGCTAACCATTCTTCCGCGGTCTGTGTGGTGCTGTTATTGCGATAGAAACCATATTTTTCACTGCTTGGCGGATTAATTATACCGGCTATGTGGCCTGAGCCGCCCAGCAAGAAACGTTTTTTTCCACGCATGAGTTGAAAGCCTTTATAGGTGGTTTGCCAGGGGGCGATATGATCTTTTTGTGTGGAGAGGAAAAAAGTGGGGACATCAATTTTGGTCACATCTAATGGCGTATGATTAAGATGTATTTTTCCCGGTTTTACCAGATCATTATGGAGATACATCCAGCGTAAATATTGTGAGTGCATTTTGGCCGGCATATTAGTCGCATCAGCATTCCAATATAAGATATCAAAGGGAACAGGATTTTTACCCTGGAGATAATTTTTTATAAAAAACGACCATACAAGGTCATTTGCACGCAGAGAATTAAACGTACTGGCCATGAAGCGCCCGTCGAGAAAACCTTTGGAGTGCATTTCTTCTTCAATACGGACAATTTGCTGTTCATCAATAAAAACGGAGATATCACCGGGATCACTAAAATCAATCATTGATGCCAAGAAAGTAGCGCTGCGGACCGAGTCTTCACGATGCGCTTTAAGATAGGCTAACATACAGGCAATTAAGGTTCCGCCAATGCAAAAGCCAAGTACGTTCACTTGCTTTACCCGCAATTGTTCCTGAATGATTTCAATAGCCGTCATCGGCCCATCTTTGAGATAGTCATAGATACCTTTTTGAGCATAGCTCGCATCGGGATTAACCCAGGAAATCACAAAGACAGTAATTCCTTGCTCAACTAGCCAACCGATCAATGAATTGTGCTTACTTAGATCCAAAATATAATATTTATTAATCCACGGTGGGACTAAAAGCAGTGGTACAGCCTGGACTTTGTCGGTTTTAGCCGTGTACTGGATCAACTCCATCATGTCGTTGCGATAAACGACTTTACCAGGGGTTGTCGCAATATTAACACCTATTTTAAACGCATCCGTATCAGTCATTTTAATCAATAAACGCGACGAACCTGCTTCCATATCGGTCAATAGGTTTTGCAGGCCGCGTAATAAATTTTTACCGTGACTTTGTAGTGTTTCCGCCATCAATTGCGGGTTAGTGTGGAGGAAATTAGCCGGGGATAAAGCATCCAGGTATTGTCTGGTAAAAAATTGAACTCTTCTGGCGAGCTGTTTATCACCATAGTTAAGATGTTCAAGCAACGAGTTCATATGCTCACTGGCCAACAGATAGTGTTGGCTGAGTAAATTGAAGAAAGGATTATTGAGCCATTCATCGCCACTAAAGCGGCGATCATTAATTGGCATCGGTTTACCTTCCAGCCAATGATTGAATTGGTCTTGTGCCAAGCCTATAGCATCTTGCCAGTAAGCAATTTGCATCTGCCATACTTGCTCAGGATTTTTTAACAACGTAATGACCAGCGCCTGGTAATCACTGGTTAAATCCATAAATTGCTTAATAAGGCCTGGCATTTGCTCCGGTTGCTTTTTAAAGCCTTCCAAAAGATTCAGGCTTTTTGCAGCAATTGTTTGCATAATGTCATGAAGTTCTGCGTCCTGGGTCATCCGAGCTCCTGATAGCAATGGCTAAGCGCTTCTATTTTCACGTGTTTTAGTTAATTTAGCACGTAGGGCACCTATAGATAAACTATAGATGATTCTCCGTGAAAAAGAATTGCTTTTCGTTGTAACTTTAGGAAATTTTCGCCACAAATGGACAGCTTTTCTGTGATGGCAGGAGTGAGATACCTCGAGGGTGTACACTTCGCCTTTCTGTTGTTTCTGAGTTACAATTCCAGCAATTTTCTTTTTTTTTGTTTTGAATGCATCTGAAACAGTTAAAACTGGCAGGGTTTAAGTCCTTTGTGGAACCAACCGTTGTGCCTTTTCCCAGTCAATTAGTTGCTGTTGTAGGGCCTAATGGTTGTGGAAAATCTAATATCATCGATGCCGTCCGTTGGGTGATGGGCGAAAGCTCAGCAAAAAATCTGCGCGGTGAATCGATGACGGATGTCATTTTTAATGGATCTTCACAGCGTAAGGCCGTCGGGCAAGCCTCTGTCGAACTGGTTTTTGACAACAGCATGGGACGGCTTGGCGGTCAATATGCTGCTTATCAGGAAATCGCCGTTAAGCGTTTGGTTACTCGTGATGGTGACTCGTTTTATTACCTAAATGGCAGTCGTTGTCGTCGCCGTGATATTACCGATATTTTTCTCGGTACCGGAGCGGGTGCTCGTGGCTATTCAATCATTGGGCAAGGCACTATTTCTCGCCTGGTTGAAGCCCGTCCTGAAGAGTTGCGTGCTTATCTGGAAGAGGCTGCTGGTGTGTCCAAGTATAAAGAGCGGCGTCGGGAAACCGTGTTACGTATCACCCATACACGAGAGAATTTGGCACGTGTTGCTGATATTCGCGACGAATTGGACAAACAATTACAACGTCTTGAGCGCCAGGCAAAAGCCGCCGAACGTTATAAAGCGCTGAAGATAGAGGAGCGGCTGTGTAAATCGGAAATTCTTGCCTTGAAATGGCAGGCATTAACCGCAGAGCAAACAGCCAGGCAAAATGAATTAAAACGCTTGTCGCTCGATTATGAGCAGCATCAGGCCAAAGCCACAGAAGCTTATAAACAAAGTGTTGTGCTGCGGGAAAAACTGCAAGATGATAATGACGCTTTTCAACAGGTGCAAACGAATTTTTATCAATTAGCGACAGAGATTGCCCGCCTGGAAGAAACGATTCAACAACAGCAACGCGAAAAACAACGTTTAAAGGCCGATCAACAACAGTTGCAGATTGATTGGCAAATGGCAACCAGCCAGTTACAGCAAGATCGACATCTACAAAGTACCTGTGAAGAATCGTTGCAAGAATTGCAAGAAAAGCTGCAAAGCGTGCGGATGGAATTAGCGGTTCAACAGCAGGCTTTTCAAGACAAGCAACAGCAATATACGCATTGGCTTGCAGAAACCCAACAAGTACAGGTGGCGTTGAGCAAGGTTCGTGGTGAAATTCAAGTACAAGAGGTTCGCCTGCAGCATCTTAACCAGCGCCGACAGCAGATTTTATTGCAGTTACAAAAGATTCAAGATGAACAGTTATTATTAGCCACAGATGATTTTGTTGCTGAATTAAAAAGTCAACAGGATGATTTAACCAGGTTGCAAGCGCAACTGGAGCTAGACGATAAGCAGCATCAACAAGTCACTGCTGCCAATTCTACGTTCCGTCAACAATTAATGGCTATTGAACAAGCACTTCATCAGGCTCAGGATGACGTTCATCGGTTAAATACGCAACAGGCAGCCTTGCTTGCAGCGCAACAGTCTGCTTTGAGACGAGAACATAAAGCCATCGATCCCACAACGGCACAGTGGGATAAAAAACCTCGCCTTGCAGAAGCAATGGTGGTTGAGAAGGATTGGCAAGCTATTTGTGAATGGGTTATAGGGGATGGATTGCAAGCCATTGTCCTTGATTCACTCGACCCGTTGTGGCCTGAAATGAAGCATTTACAAGGGACCTCCTCGTTATTTGTTAGCCCGGTGCAACGCTGCGAAAAGGCGGGTGCGCACCCGCGTTTATCCGATAAGATTCAAGGTATGCAGCCTAACTGGATTTATCAACTCGATAAAATTTATACCGTCTCTGACTTTGAAGAAGCACTAAGCTGTCTGCCAACACTGCAAGAAGATGAGTCGATAGTGACGCTGGATGGCTATTGGTTGGGTAAAGGCTGGGCTAAGGTAGCTGACTCTACAGTCGACGAAGAAGGATTATTGCTGCGCCAGGAAAAGTTGACTGTGATTAGCAAGGCGCTTTCAACCGCGCAAACTCATTTGGATACGTTAAAAGCGAATCGCGATCAAGTTCATGCGCAGATCAAAGAAAATGAATGTCAGCTTGAGACGACCCGACAAACACTATCGCTAAGCCGTGAGTCATTAAGAGATTGTGAAGCACAACTCCGTCATAAAGAGCGGGCTCTCGAACAAGCCCAAACACGAAAGGATGTTTTAAGAACCGAGAGTGAAGAGCTTGGTTTTGAGTTAGAAGAATTAGCCAGCCAACAAGACAGTGCTGCGCAATTGTTACAGGCCAGTATTGAAACCAGTCAACAATACGAGCAGCAACAGGGTTTGTTAACTAACGAAAAGGCAGCCTGGGAATCTACTCTGTTAACTAGCAAGCAAGCAGTGGATGAAGGAAATGCAGTGTTACAGGCTAGCCAGCTGCAGGCTGAACGCGAAATTTTAAAAATTAAGCAACTCAATGAGAATATCCAACGCGAAGAAGCACGGTTAGAGATCTTGAATGAGCGATTGGAGTTATTGGCCAACCGGCTACTTGAGTTAGATAACCCTGATCTCACGGTAAATACGACGTTAAGTGAGAAAATTAAACAGCATGAGGAGCTGGAAATAGCGTTAAGTACACGGCGTGAGAGTTTGAGTAGCCTGACGCAAGACCTGGAGGCCAGCGAAGCATTGGTTCGAAGTGAAGAAAAACTGTCCAAGACAATCCAGGAAAAAATTCAACAGGAGCAAATGCAAGAGCAGGCGTTGGCTGTTCGTGCCAGTGGAATCATGGATGCATTAGCAGAGCTTGATGGCCAAGTCGAATTATTGCTTGCAGCCATTCCAGAGGGTGTTACTCAGCCAATGCGTGAGCAGGCTTTGCAGGATATTATTGAAAAAATCCAGCGGTTAGGCGCAATTAATCTGGCTGCCATAGAGGAATATGATAGTGAATTGCAACGCAAACAGCATTTGGATGGACAATATCAGGATTTGATGGAGGCGTTAGCAACCCTTGATGCTGCTATTGAAAAAATGGATAAAGAAACCCAACAGCGGCTGCAAGTAACCTTTGATGAAGTAAATACCTCCTTTCAAGCACTTTTCCCTCGTCTTTTTGGTGGTGGACGTGCCATGTTGGAATTGACTTGTGATAATCTGTTAGAAGCGGGTATCTTAGTAATGGCACAACCTCCTGGCAAACGTAATAGTACGATTCATTTATTGTCTGGAGGGGAAAAGGCAATGACCGCGGTTGCGTTGGTTTTTGCTATTTTCCGTTTGAATCCCTCACCCTTTTGTATGCTGGATGAGGTAGATGCACCGTTGGACGATGTGAATGTCGGTAGATTTTGTGATTTAGTAAAAGAAATGTCACAATTCGTTCAATTCCTCTTTATTACTCACAATAAAGTAACGATGGAATTGGCAGAGCATTTGATTGGGGTAACTATGCGGGAACCTGGTGTTTCACGTATAGTTGCGGTTGATGTGGAACAGGCCTTGTCTATGAGTGAATCTTCGTCTTAAACGACAAAGAGGAGCCTTTTAACAGAGTAGGAGTAAAACATGCAGGCAAATTGGAGTCTTATCCTTAATGTACTGTTACTCATTGGAGTTGTGATTGCTATTGGACGGTTGATGAAAGCAAGACGCCAAAGTTTATCCCCAGTCAGTTATAATCCTTCCTTGGGAGTAGCAGAAAATAAACCGTTTGACGACATTATTGCGATACGCAAGATTGGTACTTTGCAAAGTGAGCATGAGGGTCTTGACGATATTGCTATCAAAACAACATCAGCCAATCCAGAGAAAACGGATAAGGAAAAGCCAGCCACAACGAACAGTGAGGTCGGTAAATCAGTAATGATGTTTTTGTTGGCAAAAGAAAATCGCCAATTAGCTGGTTATGAATTATTGCAAACAGTCCTTGCTGCTGGATTGCGCTTTGGCGAAGGACAGCTATTTCATCGTCATCAGTACTCCAATGGCCAAGGGCCTATACTGTGCAGTTTGGCGGCTGCCACTGCCAGTGGTGTTTTTGATTTACAGAATATTGGGGCCTTTAGTGTACGAGGGCTTTGTTTGTTTATGCAATCTTCTGGTAATCCTACGATTGATGCTGAGCGTTTTGCCATTATGCTGGAAACAGCAAAACAGTTAAGTGACGGTTTGGATACCTTTTTGCTTGATGAGCAACGACAGCCTCTAACGGAGGCTAGTATTGCCCGCTATCAGAGTTTGTTAAACATCAACGAACCTTATGAATTACCCGCCTTGGCTTAAAAGGGAGGCGGGGCAGTTTAGCTTGCAGCTCAATGTCAAACCAGGTAGCAGGCAAAACGCCGTAAAACTGGATACAGCAGGGGGCTTGCAAATTTGTTTGCAAGCAAGCCCGCAAGATGGCAAGGCCAACAAGATGTTGATTCAGTATTTGGCAAAATTGCTGCGGCTGCAGCAAAAACAGCTTGTCATTTTGCGTGGAACCACTTCGCGACTAAAGGTACTCCTCATTAAGACAGAGGCAGATGAACAGGAAAAAACAATACAGAAATTATTGGACTTACTGTCGTAATCATTCATTCACGTCTTTGTTTTAGGACAATACATCTATTAAGAGATATAATTTCTACGTCTAGCCTGATTCGGATTTTACATAATGTTTCACGGAAGCTAAATCGACTCTGGCCGGCTGCAATAATAATCAGTAAACTAAGCTTTTAACAACCTACAAATACTATGAACTTAAATACTATTGCTGCACTATTTGATAATCCTTCCACTGAACAGATACCACTTACGGGTCTATGCATTGATAGTCGTCAGGTAAAGCCAGGCAATTTATTCGTTGCTTTGCGCGGAGAGCGTTTTGATGGCCACGAGTTTATTGAGGAAGCTGTTGCCAAAGGCGCAGTGGCTGTACTTTGTAATCAAGCTAACCCGAAAATAAATGTTCCACAGTTGGAAGTGCCTGATACCTTACAGGCTTTAGCGAGAATCGCCAGTTATCATCGTCAATCGATTACCTGTCCAATTATTGCCTTAACAGGCAGTAATGGCAAAACGACTGTAAAAGAGATGATTGCCTCTGTTTTACCGAAACCAGCCCATGCTACTCCCGGTAATCTAAATAATCATATTGGTGTGCCATTGACCTTGTTGCAATTAAAACCTGAGCACCGCTATGCAGTGTTTGAGCTTGGGGCAAATCATCCCGGCGAGATTGCCTATACAGTGGCGATGGTCAAACCGCAGGTTGCTTTAATCAATAACATTGCGCCGGCCCATATTGAGGGCTTTGGTTCCATTGATGGGGTTGCGCGTACTAAAGGGGAAATTTATCAAGGACTTGCTGCTAACGGCACAGCTGTTATCAATGCGGATGATGACTATGCCCATTTTTGGGATGATCTGCTGACAGATAAAAACGTTTTGCGCTTTTCTTTAACGAAGCCAGTTGATGTTTATGCACGAGATCTTTCTTTTAATCAACAGGGTTGTGCAAGCTTTACTTTGGTCCTTCCCAGCGGAGAAGCACCCCTTACCGTAAAAATCCCCGGTGAACATACAGTTCGTAATGCCCTGGCTGCCGCTGCCTGTTGTTATGCTGCGGGCATTTCTTTAACGGACATTGTTCAAGGCTTAAGTCAATTCAATGGTGTTGCCGGACGGATGACTTTTTTATCCGGCAAGAACGACTCTCTGGTTATTGATGATACCTACAATGCCAATTTACGGTCTGTATTGACCGCTGTTGATGTGCTGTCTAAACGGCAAGGCCGCCGCATTCTCGTTTTGGGTGATATGGGGGAATTGGGTGCCTGGACTCAAAAACATCATGAAGAGATTGGCCATGCTGCCCAGCGTCAAGGGATCGATTTGCTGATGACTTGTGGTGTTCATAGTGAACATACTGCTAAAGCGTTTGGTTCGACAGCCAGGCATTACAAAAATCAGGAAGAGTTGGCGCAAGATTTGCTCACTAAATTAGATGCGAACACAACGGTGTTGGTAAAAGGGTCGCGCTCTTCAGCAATGGAAAAAATTGTGCGCCAACTGGTGGGTTGAATCAGCTAGTTTATGGTATGCTTGGCAACTTTTTGCGCGGTCTCAATATTGCTTGATACACAGGTGAATGAAATGGTGGAATTATTCGAAACCCCACTTTTTATTTTCCCTGTTGATAGCGCTTAATTTTTCTTTACGAGAGGTACAGATAATATGCTTTACTGGTTAACGCAGCTATTACAAGGACAGTATCATGCGTTTAGAGTGTTTCAGTATTTAACATTCCGTTCTATTTTAGCCGCACTCACGGCCTTACTGGTGGGGCTGTTTTGTGGTCCCTTGATGATTCGTTGGTTACGAAATCTACAAATTGGTCAGATGGTTCGTGATGACGGGCCTAAAACGCATTTGTCAAAAGCGGGAACACCTACGATGGGTGGTGTACTCATTTTGTTAGCCATTCTTGTAAGTTGTTTATTCTGGGGTGACTTACGGCAACCAGCCTTATGGTTGGCCCTGTTAGTAACGACGGGGTTTGGCATTGTTGGTTGGGTTGACGATTATCGCAAGGTAGTCCGTAAAAACAGTAAAGGGTTACCAGGTCGGTGGAAATATTTTTGGCAATCCGTTATTGCCCTTGCTGCCGTTTTCTATCTTTATTGCAGTGCTGATATTCCGGTAAGCACCCAATTATCGGTTCCCTTTTTCAAAAATTGGTTTATTACCCTCGGTCCTTTATTTCCTGTGCTTGCCTATTTTGTAATCGTAGGAAGTAGCAACGCGGTTAACCTGACGGATGGTTTGGATGGTTTGGCTATTATGCCTATTGTCATGGTTGCTGGTGCTTTGGGTATTTTTGCCTATGCAAGCTCAAATGCTCTGTATGCTCATTACCTGGCGATTCCTTTTGTACCCAATACCGGAGAGTTAACTATTTTTTGCTCATCTATTGTTGGCGCAGGTCTGGGGTTTCTCTGGTATAACAGTTATCCCGCCCAAGTGTTCATGGGTGATGTCGGGTCATTGGCTTTAGGCGCTGCCTTAGGCATTGTGGCAATTGTCGTCAGACAAGAATTAGTCCTGTTGATTATGGGTGGTCTGTTTGTCATTGAAACCATATCCGTCATTTTGCAGGTCGGGTATTTTAAGTATACGGGTGGAAAACGTTTGTTTCGTATGGCGCCGCTGCATCATCATTTTGAACTGAAAGGATGGTCTGAGCCCAAGGTCATTGTACGTTTTTGGATTATGACAGTGGTCTTCGTGCTCTGTGGTTTGGCAACGCTAAAATTACGTTAGGCATAATTATGAATCAGCCATTTTATCTTGTCGCAGGATTGGGGAAAACGGGGCATTCAATTGCTGGTTATTTAAGCCGGCGCAACAAACCCTTCGTAGTTTTTGATACCAGGCAGTCCGTTGAGGGGTTGGCAGCCTTCAATACGGAGTTTCCGGGTGTCGACGTATTTTTAGGTGATTTACCAGGCACCATTTATCAGCAATTGGCTGGAATTATTACCAGTCCGGGTGTTGCACTGGATGAACCTTTTTTGCAGGAAGCGTTTCGTCGCAAGATTCCAGTTTTTGGTGATATTGAATGCCTGGCCCGTGAAATCGATGCGCCGGTTATTGCGATAACTGGGACTAATGGTAAATCAACCGTGACGACATTAGTCGGTGAAATGGCAAAGGCGGCTGGTCTTTCAGTCGCTGTTGCCGGCAATATTGGGTTGCCGGTTCTTGACTTGCTTGATAATGATCAACACTACGACTTATGGGTTTTGGAGTTATCCAGCTTCCAATTGGATCTCACCTATTCACTGAGTCCGATTGCAGCAACTATTCTAAATGTTTCTCCCGATCATCTTGACAGGCATCATACCCTCGAAGCGTATATTACTGCCAAACAGCGAGTTTATCATCAGGCACAAACCGTTATATCGAATCGAGATGATGCGCAGACAATACCACAAGTCGCCGCTAACAGAACCATGGCGACCAGTTTTGGTCTGGATAAACCCGCGCCTGGGCATTGGGGCATAATTGAAAAGGATGGGACTCATTACCTGAGTGACGGTAATGAATGCTTGTTGTCAACAGAGGAATTACGCATTAAGGGCAAACATAACTGGCAAAATGCTTTAGCTGCCTGTGGCCTGGCGGCCGCTGCTGGTATAAAACCTGAATACATGATTAAGGTATTAAAGACTTTTACTGGCTTGCCGCATCGCTGTCAGTGGGTAAGGACGCTTGATGAAATTGATTGGATTAATGATTCAAAGGGGACAAATATCGGAGCAACTATCTCGGCTATTTCTGGGATAGGGGGAGCTATGCAAGGGAAAATTGTATTAATCGCCGGCGGTCAAGGCAAAGGTGCTGATTTTAATGAGTTACGCCCCTCTGTTGCCGAACATGTCCGTTCGGTTGTTTTAATTGGTGAGGATGCGGATAAAATAGAGCATGCTTTAGCAGATATAACCCCTGTATTGCGTGCCACATCCCTGGAGGAGGCGGTGACCAGGGCAAGGTCTCAGGCCACATCTGGCGATGTCGTCCTGTTATCGCCTGCCTGTGCAAGCCTGGATATGTTTCGTGATTTTAATCATCGCGGCGACGTGTTTGCAAATTTAGTGAGTAAATTGTGAGTACCATGCAACCGCGTCATTATAACCAACGTGGAAAACCCACTCATAAGCCTATTGCGCTTTATGATAAATGGCTGATGGGCGCTGTGCTTGGTTTGGTGATTATAGGTTTGATGATGGTTGCATCCAGTTCCGTGATGATCTCGACAAAATACTATCACCAACCGTTCCATTTTTTGATTAGACAAGCGTGTTATCTTATAGCCGGATTTATAGTGGCAATTGGCGTGATGAGGATAGATAGCAGCGTCTGGGAAAGAATGAGTATGCCTTTGCTACTTATTTGCCTGTTGATGTTATTGGTTGTATTAGTTCCCGGCATTGGCCGCTCAGTGAATGGCAGTAGACGGTGGTTGGCTTTTGGTCCGATAGGCATACAGGTTTCCGAGCTGGCTAAAATGACCATGATTTTTTATTTGGCCGGTTATCTGGTGCGCCAGCAAATCAGTGTGAAGCAACATATTTTCGGTTTTATTAAGCCAATGATTGTTCTGGGTCTAATTTCTGTCCTGTTGCTGATGGAGCCCGATTTTGGTGCTACCGTGGTTATTTCTGGCACAGTAATGGCGATGCTATTTTTAGCAGGCGTCAAATTACGTTATTATGTCGGTTTATTACTGGCAGTTCTCTGTTGCCTTGCCATGCTAGCCGTTTCCTCTCCTTACCGGGTTGCGCGGTTGACCGCATTTCTCAATCCTTGGGCCGATCAATTTAATAGTGGCTACCAGTTAACGCAATCGTTGATTGCTTTTGGCCGAGGTGGGTGGCTTGGGGTAGGGCTTGGTGATAGCGTTCAAAAATTATTCTATTTGCCTGAGGCGCACACTGATTTTCTATTTGCTGTACTTGCAGAAGAGTTAGGTGTGTTTGGCGTTCTTTTAGTATTAATTTTGTATAGTATACTGGTTACCAGAGGGTTAATGATTGGCTTTACGGCTCATTCGCAAGAGCGTTTGTTTGCTGCTTTTACAGCCTATGGTTTAACGTTTTGGCTAGGATTGCAAGCCGCTATTAATATGGGCGTTAATTCAGGGTTGCTGCCTACAAAAGGATTGACGTTACCACTGTTAAGTTATGGTGGCGCCAGTATGGTAGTTAATTGTGTGGTCATCGCACTTTTATTGCGTATTGATCATGAAAATCGTTGGCAGTCACTGGGATTGAGGCCGCCAACCTCACAATAAAGGGGAACTTTGTGGATAACATAGGACACTTTCTATCGCCAAGGATGGGACGAGTAGAGCAGATTCATTTCGTTGGTATTGGTGGTGTGGGGATGTGTGGCATTGCAGAAGTTTTGCATAACCTGGGCTACCGCATTACCGGTTCTGATCTGAGTGAAAGCCGTACGGTACAGCGGTTGCAATCCTTGGGAATCAATGTCCACATCGGGCATCGCGTTGAAAATATTGTTGGCGCCGACGTGGTTGTGCGTTCAACAGCCGTTGAGACCGAAAATCCGGAAATCCTTGCGGCACAGGCACGCTCAATCCCGGTTATTCCTCGTGCTGCCATGCTTGCAGAGCTGATGCGTTTTCGCTATGGCATTGCCATTGCGGGCACCCATGGAAAAACAACGACCACCAGTTTGGTCAGTAGCTTACTGGCTGAGGGAGGCCTGGATCCCAGTTTTGTTATTGGTGGTAAACTCAATAGCTGTGGTTCAAATGCTCAGTTAGGTAAATCAGCTTATTTTGTGGCCGAAGCCGATGAAAGTGACGCGTCATTTCTGTTCCTAAAACCAATGATGTCTGTGGTCACCAATATTGATGCGGATCACATGGGCACTTATGATGACAATTTTGATAAATTGCGTAGTACCTTTATTGAGTTTTTGCACCATCTTCCCTTCTATGGCCTGGCAGTGCTTTGCATTGAAGATGAGGAAGTATGCCGTATTTTGCCCTCTGTCCAACGGCCTATACGAACTTATGGTTTTCGTGAAGACGCCCATTACCGCGCAGTTAACTGGACGCAAAAAGGCTTATTGAGTCAGTTTACTGTGGAGCGCCCTGCGCCCCACCGGCCCTTGCATATAGAATTTCAATTACCAGGACGCCATAACGTATTGAATGCGTTGGCCGCTATTGCGATTGCCACTGAATTAGGTGTTGATGATGAATCGATTGTCAATGGGTTACTTAAATTCCAAGGGGTTGGCCGACGCTTTCAAATGCTCGGTGAGCGACATTTTGAACGTGGCTCAGCCCTTGTAGTCGATGATTACGGACATCATCCGCAAGAAATCAAATCAACGATTGATGCTTTTCGTCGTGTTTGGCCTGACAAACGATTGATTCATGTTTTCCAACCACATCGCTATAGCCGCACACAATCCCTGTTTGACCAGTTTGTCGAGGCGTTAAGCCTGGCTGATGAATTATTGTTAATGGATATTTATTCTGCCGGTGAAGCAGTCATTCCTGGTGTAACGAGTGAAACATTGTTAGCCAAAATTCAGCAAAAGCATCCTAATGCAAGACTGGTTAATGATAAGAATCTGGTAGAAGCCTTAAACCAAGTGATTACTGAGGGTGATGTTATTTTGATGCAGGGTGCCGGTAGTATTGGTCAGCTGGCAATCAGTCTAACGCAAACAGCGCGAGAGGCGGTGTGAACATTTTAACAGAAACAATGACAAATCCTGCAGCAGCTCATCAAGGTCAATTATTAACGAATGAGCTTCTGGCTGATTATACGACCTGGCGAGTTGGCGGCATTGCCCGTCAATTATATAAGCCTGGCAGCATTGCTGATTTGGCGATATTTTTGAAGCAATTACCTCCGGATGAGCCATTGCTCTGGTTAGGATTGGGCTCCAATTCTTTAATCCGGGACGGGGGATTTGCGGGTACAGTGATTTTAACGCAAGGCTGTTTGAAGGAAATGGTTTTAGTCACTGACGATCTGGTTCGGGTAGAGGCTGGTGTATCTTGTGCAAGTATGGCAAGATTTTGCGCGCGCAATAATCTTGCTGGTGGTGAGTTCTGGGCCGGTATCCCTGGGACAATGGGCGGTGCTTTGCGCATGAATGCCGGTTGCTTTGGTGGTGAAACCTGGCAATTGGTGGTGGAAGTTGAAACCATGACCCGCGATGGTGAGATACATGTACGAAAGCCAGAAGAATTTGAAATCGCTTATCGCCATGTTTCCGGTTTGCAGGACAATGAATGGTTTGTTGCCGCTACCTGCCGGCTCATTGCAGGTGAGAAGGAAAAATCCTTACAGCTTATTAAAGAGTTATTAGCGCATCGCGCGGATACTCAACCGACCAGCGAATACAATTGTGGTTCCGTGTTTAGAAACCCGCCAGGTAATTTCGCTGCTCGTCTTATCGAATCTTGTGGTCTTAAAGGGAGGCAATTAGGTGGTGCCGTTGTCTCTTTAAAACATGCCAATTTTATTATTAACCAGCACGGCAGTGCCTCGGCTCGGGATATCGAATCGTTAATTGAATTAGTACATGACACGGTGCATAAGCAAACTGATATTGACTTAATTCGCGAAGTGCACATCATTGGAGACTTTTAATGTCCAAACCTATCAATTTAGTATTGCTCTATGGCGGTAAATCCGGTGAGCATGAAATTTCCTTAATTTCTGCAGCGTCTGTGCTGGCCCAATTGGATGCGAGTAAATACAACATAATTCCTATAGGCATGGATAAAGAAGGGCGTTGTTATCAGAATGATTATCAGGAATTACTTGCCTTTAAAGACAGTTTACCAGTTACTACTTCACGTTCACGTCCCTTGGCGAGTTTACTGATTGATGGCCGTTTTGCCGTTGATGCGGATGTTGTATTCCCTATTGTTCACGGACCTCTTTATGAAGATGGCTGTCTACAGGGTTTACTGGAATTAGCCGGTGTTGCCTATGTGGGTTGTGATGCTTTATCTTCCGCAATTGGCATGGACAAAGATATGGCTAGACGCCTTGCCTGTAATGATGAGATTCGTTCTGCCCGTTACCGTGTTTTATCCTGGCACAGCAGCGCGTTGGAGAGACAGCAGTTTTGCCAGCAAACGGCGGCTGAACTAAGTTGGCCTTTGTTCGTTAAACCCTGCTCGTTAGGTTCGAGTGTCGGCATTCATAAAGTAAAAAACCACACTGAATTAGCGGCTGCGATTGAAGATGCTTTACGATACGATGAAACTATTCTGGTGGAAGAGTTTCTGCCTGGGCGTGAAATTGAATTGTCTGTTCTTGAGAATGCGTCGCTTTCAGGTGTACCAAGAGTCAGTATAGCGGGTGAAATCCGTGTTCATCACGCAGATGGTTTTTATTCTTACAGTGCAAAATATTTGGAGTCTAACCAGACTGAATTACATGTCCCCGCTAAACTTGATCCGAAAATACTCAAGCGCTTACAAACGATTTCCTGTGAAATTTTCACTCGCCTTAAATGCAAAGGTATGGCCCGGGTCGACTTTTTTGTAAACGACCAAACCGGGGATATTTTCTTTAATGAAATCAATACATTACCTGGATTTACTTCCATTAGCATGTATCCAAAATTATGGCAGGCCAGTGGTTTGGCTTATCCGCAGCTGTTAGATGAACTGGTGAATTTGGCCATGACCCATCATCGTTGCCGCCAGCAGTTAGTGACCAGCTATCAATGATGGTGGATTAGGGTAGCGTAGGGAATTAAAAAACCATAATAGGGTAATAAGAATAGGGTACTAAAGTGGATGAGCGGTAATACAGGGCGATTACGCTATGCGAGTTTTTTAACCATGCTGATTGTGTGCGCCATTTTTTTGGCTGCACACTTATTTTATTTGTTTGTAGCCGATGCAGAACGATTTCCTATTAATACAGTCAAAATAGTAGCAAGTTATCAGCACATTACGCGTAAGCAACTTGAAGGCGTTTTGGCGAATTACCTTAATAACAGTTTTTTTTCTTTACCGGTAAGACGTTTATATGCTGACTTGGCTGCCCTGGATTGGGCCAATCAAGTGCGGGTAGAAAGGCTATGGCCTGATACCCTGAAAATCACGCTCGTTGAGAAAATACCTGTAGCAAGCTGGAATAATGCCTTACTCACGGAAGATGGTGAGTTATTTAACAAAGGTGGTGCTACATTAACTGATTCTTCGCTGCCGCATCTCAGTGGTCCAACGAATCAACAAAAGGAAGTCTTACAAGTTTACGAAAAAATGAGTAAGATATTATCAATCTATGGTTTGCATGCGGCTTCATTAGAATGGCGTGATAATCAAGCTTGGGAACTTACTCTAGCCAATGGAGTGCAGTTGCGTTTGGGAAAACAGGATTTGGAAACGCGTATTATCCGGTTCTGTAAAGCCTATCCCGCAGTTTTCGCAGAGAAATCAGGGCAATTAGCAAGTGTTGATTTACGTTATCCGCGAGGTATGGCGGTGCAATGGAAAAAAGAAACGGGAAGATAATGGCTAAAAAATTAGAAAAAAATATCATCACCGGTTTGGATATTGGGACTTCTAAAGTGGTGGCACTCATTGGCGAAGTGACGGCAGATGGGGCGATAGAAATCATTGGTATAGGACGCCACCCTTCCCGTGGCCTAAAACGGGGTGTGGTTGTTGATATCGAAGCAACGGTCAATTCAATCCAGCGCGCAGTCCAGGAAGCAGAGTTAATGGCTGGGTGTGAGGTGCGAACGGCTTATGCGGGTATTGCAGGTAGCCACATTCGGAGCTTGAATTCCCACGGTATTGTTGCAATCCGCAATAAAGAAGTTTCACATGCTGATGTGGCAGGTGTCATTGATGCTGCCAAGGCGGTTGCGATTCCAGCCGATCAAAAAATTCTTCATGTTTTACCCCAGGAATTTATCATCGATCACCAGGGTAGTATCCGGGAGCCGGCAGGTATGGCCGGGGTACGTTTAGAAGCGCGTGTCCACATTGTTACTGGCGCTGTCAGTGCTGCCCAGAATATTGCCAAGTGTGTGCGGCGCTGTGGCTTGGAAGTGAGTGATATTATTCTTGAGCAACTGGCAGCCAGTCACGCCGTCTTAACTGAAGATGAAAAAGAGCTTGGTGTTTGTTTAATTGATATTGGCGGCGGCACGACGGATATTGCCGTGTTTTATGATGGCGCTATTCAGTTCACAGCAGTCATTCCTATTGCTGGTGATCAAGTCACCAACGATATCGCAATGGCTTTACGCACCCCGACCAAGAGTGCGGAAGCCATTAAGTTAAAGCATGCTTGCGCAATGCCTGAATTGGCTAATGCCAATGAAATGATTGAAGTATTAGGGGTCAGTGAAAGGCCTGGGCGCAAAATTTCTGCCAAGGTTCTTGCCGATGTGGTTTCAGCACGTTACGAAGAATTATTTACGTTAGTCCGTAACGAGCTTCGGCGCAGCGGTTTTGAGCAACGCATCGCAGCAGGCATGGTGATGACGGGGGGAGGCTCGAGTGTACAGGGAGCGATTGAATTGGCCGAGATGTGTTTTGAAATGCCAGTGCGCCATGGTTGTGCGCATCAGGTTTCAGGTTTAGTCGAGGCGACAGCAAATCCATCCCTGGCGACAGGGGTAGGTTTATTGTTACATGGGTTCCAACAACAATATGAAGGTGGTTATAATGTACCTGTCTTAAGTGATAATGACAAAGGAATGTGGGCACGCATGAAGGCATGGTTTCATGGTAATTTTTAAGTAGTTTCTGCCTCTAATCCTGCTACATAAGTAAGGATCAGGGGCAAAACCTCAATTAATCGGCAGAATTTAGAGGGGAGAGGTCTAACATGTTTGAATTAACGGAAAGTCAGCAAGACAGTGCCGTAATTAAAGTCGTTGGTGTCGGCGGCGGTGGTGGTAACGCGGTCGAGCACATGGTGACCGAAAACATCGATGGTGTTGAGTTTATATGTGCCAACACTGACGCTCAAGCACTCAAAAATTCAAATGCAAAAATCCATATCCAGTTGGGTGATGAGTTAACGAAAGGATTAGGCGCTGGCGCGAATCCAAGAATCGGTCGTGAAGCAGCCGAGGAAGACAGAGACAGAATT
This sequence comes from Legionella sp. ST3F1, assembly GCF_048553315.1. Classification (NCBI taxonomy): domain Bacteria; kingdom Pseudomonadati; phylum Pseudomonadota; class Gammaproteobacteria; order Legionellales; family Legionellaceae; genus Legionella; species Legionella sp. ST3F1. The sequence goes on from NZ_JBLZIO010000009.1 coordinate 131,271, forward strand.
AAAGAAGTCCTGGCTGGTGCTGATATGGTTTTTATCACTGCTGGTATGGGTGGTGGTACTGGTACAGGAGCGGCACCTGTCTTTGCTGAGGTGGCTAAAGAATTAGGTATTCTCACTGTTGCTGTAGTGACTAAACCCTTTTCGTTTGAAGGCAAACAACGTGCCCTGGCTGCTGAAGAGGGAATTCGCCGTCTGGCTGAGCATGTCGATTCGTTAATCACGATTCCCAATAATAAGCTGCTTAGCGTTTTAGGCAAAAACATTAGTTTGCTGAATGCCTTTAAAGCCGCAAATAATGTCTTATTAGGTGCCGTAAAAGGTATTTCTGATTTGATTACACGTCCCGGTCTCATTAACGTTGACTTCGCGGATGTCCGCACCGTGATGTCAGAAATGGGTATGGCGATGATGGGTACAGGGAGTGCTACTGGTGAGCAACGAGCTCGTCAGGCAGCTGAAGCAGCGATTGCCTCTCCTTTACTGGAAGATGTTAATTTTTCTGGTGCCCGTGGTATTTTGGTCAATATTACTGCTGGTTTGGACATGTCGATTGGTGAATTTGAAGAAGTCGGCGATGTCGTTAAAGAATTTATTTCTGATGATGCAACGGTTGTGGTGGGTACGGTCATTGATCCTGAAATGACGGATGAGATGCGTGTCACTGTTATTGTTACTGGCCTTGGTGGCGATTCACGAACCCGCCATTCACAGCAACAACAAACAACAGTAAAAGCTCGCATTGCCGAATCAGTCCGCAGTGATGGCTCTCTGGATTATCAACAGTTTGACAGGCCTGCCGTTATACGTAAACAAGCAGCCGTTTCACCGAAACCTACCGTCAATGAAACGTCTGTACCCGATGTTGATTACCTGGATATTCCTGCCTTTTTGCGTCGGCAAGAAGAGCAAGTTGAGTAATATAAAAACGGCCTGAGGGCCGTTTTTTATGAACGATATAAAAAATTAGACTAATCAATTAATTGCTGTTATGATTTGGCAATTTATTGTGCGAAAAATATGGGATATCGAAAAGGTGATCACTGAATGATGCAACAAAGAACAATTAAGAAAGTCATTCAAGCAACGGGCGTTGGTTTGCATTCAGGAGAAAAAATTCTTCTGACTGCGCGCCCGGCTCCCATTAATACAGGTATTGTTTTCAGACGTACTGATTTAGACTCCGTGGTAGAAATCCCCGCTTTATATAATTACGTTGGCGATACAATGTTGTGCACCTCCTTGCAGCATCAGGGGGTCAAGGTTGCTACAGTAGAACACCTGCTTTCCGCGTTTGCCGGTCTGGGAATCGACAATGCTTATGTGGATGTCAATGCACCAGAAATTCCTATTATGGATGGCAGTGCTGCGCCCTTTGTATTCCTAATCCAATCGGCAGGGATACGGGAGCAGAGTGCTGCAAAGCGGTTTATTCGCATCCTCAAACCGATCCGTATTGAGGACCACGGGAAGTATGTACAGTTCTTGCCTTATGACGGGTATAAGGTTTCGTTTACAATCGATTTTGATCACCCCGTATTTAATGATAAACCCCAAACGGTTACCTTTGATCTGTCAGGGACTTCTTACGTAAGAGAGATTTGCCGCGCAAGAACCTTTGGTTTTCTGTCCGATTACGAGAAGTTGCGTGAATCTGATTTGGCCAAAGGGGGTAGTTTGGATAATGCGATTGTCGTTGATGATTATCGCGTATTGAATGAAGACGGCTTGCGTTTTTCTGGCGAATTTGTAACCCATAAAGTGCTGGATGCCATTGGTGATTTATATCTCCTCGGTTGTGGTTTGATTGGCGCGTTTGAAGGCTATAAATCTGGCCATGGTTTGAATAACCGTCTCTTGCGCGAGTTGATGGTACGCCAGGATGCCTGGGAATACACCTATTTTGATGCAGAAAATTACCAGCCAGTAGTCGTAGGAGATTTTTTGCCTGCGGAAGCTTAAGCAGGAATTAATAATTTTTTGTACAATTTAATTATTAAAATTTCTACGTATAGAGGTTTGACGAAAGAAGGTGCTACCAAAAAATATCAAAAACAACTGAGCTAAATCATCGGCTTGTTCACCTACAAGAAAATCAACATCGTTACAGATATTCTCTAATTTTTTTATAGGAATTTCGAGTGCGGCACTAAGTGCTTGAATATCCATGCCACTATATTTTAATAACACATCAACTAAAATTTTTTGTTTACTTCCTTGACTACAAAATTCGAATTTAAGAAATGATAGGGGAAACTCTATGATACATCCCATGTTGTAATTCCTATTAGTTTAAATAACAGTATAATCACCATGAAGAGCAACATTAATTTAACACTCTAGAGTGTTAAAATCAAGATAGTTGTCTTATTGTTCTCTATAGATTTACTCTCTGTGTTAAAACTTAAGATCGAACGTAACATATGAATAAACTTAGTAAAAACCTCAAAAATTTATTGTGTAATGCCAAAATAAGTGAAAATGAACTTGCGCGGCGGACAGGCGTCTCACAGCAAATTATTAATCGGATTTTATCTGGAGAGAATCAAAACCCAAAAATTGCAACTTTGAATCCACTGGCAAGTTATTTTATGGTGTCTATAAGTCAGTTAATTGGTGAAGAAAATTTCAATCAAGCAACGCTTAGTACTGTCCATCATGGGTGGCGGGAAATACCAATGATTGATTATGAGTTGCTTGCTAAGGCTCCATTACATGAATTGATGATGCTTAGCAAAGAAAAATTATTGGTTGATGTGAAAGCCTCTAATAAGGTATTTGCAATAAAAATGTATGATGACTCAATGGAACCAAAATTTTCTAAGGGAACATTGTTAATATTTGATTCCAACAAAAAGCCTGCGAATGGAGACTTTGCTTTGTTTATGCTGCCAAATGATAAAATAGTATTCAGGCAAGTTTTTATAAAAAACAATAAATTTTATCAAAAGAGCATAAATCCTAATTCTGAGAATTACAAACTTACCCCTCTAAACGATGAGTTAAAGTGTAGTGGATTACTTATTCAATCTCGAACAGATCATATTTAATTGCAATTGTAAGACTCCCATAAAATTTTTTCCCTTTTCTTAAGGAAATAAGCAAGAAGGCTTGCTGGCCACACTACAATAAATCCATAAACAATTTTAAATGTTAAGGCACTAAGCATAAGTAGTACTATTTTTTTTGTGGGCATTAAGCCTACAAACGTTATTAATCCAGCAATGAAAGTTGCGGCACCTTCACTGATACTAGATGCTAATAAGCTACGAAGCCAAAATAGCTTACCCTTCATTTTGTACTTCCATCTGCCTATTAAATACACATTTAAAAAAGAACTAATTAAATAACCGATCACGCCAGCGTTGGTAAAACGCAGCACATGGCCTAACACTGTATTATATGCATTATATATGTCTGTATTGTCCCAATAATCTGGCGTGGGTAATAAATTTATACCTGTTAATAATAGGGCAAATAAATACCCACAACCTATTGATTCCCAGACTAATTTTTTTGAAAGCTTAACGCCATAAACTTCTGTATACACATTCGATAAAAAAAATGAGCATGTATAAATTAATGTCGAGCCTGGTTCAGGAATATAACCAATTATCACTATTTTATAAGCAACGACTGTCGCTGCTAATAAAAAGGTGAGATATATCATTGCAATAATTCTTATGTATCTATAATTAGTTTTATACTCAGAAATTTGATTTATGGGTAAAATCTTATTTTCAAGTTTTTCAAGAACGGAGGACATTTTCTTCCAGGCTCTGTATATCTTCGAAATATTGTTCTTGTACAGCCGTGCTTATAACATTTTTTAAATCATCATAGCTAAATTGGCTTAATAACTCTTTATCACAGTAAAGCTCATGAGCTGATTTTCTAAATTCACCGAATACATTTAGTTTATTTATAATAAAAATAGTTTTTCCATTTATAAAATCCTGTCCTACAATCGAATACAATGGCCTAGATAATCGTGGATGAGAGGAGTGGGTTTTTTGTAAAGCAAAAAAAGTAATTGCTCTGACATCATGAGAAGAAAATTGGCTGAGCATGGAATCATCCATAACCAGATCTTCAGGCAAGTACGGAATGATTTGTTTTTTAAAACCATTTATCAAGACTAATAAAATAACCTCATTTGAAACGTGGTTAGTTTCTATTTTTACAATTTTACAACGATAATTTTTATAATCTTTTAATGCATCGCCATATTTAATGGCTAAAGCTCCTATCCATTCTGTAACTTTTTTGGGTGTATTCCAATCCATGATGCTTTTACCCCTAGTATTGATCAAAGATACGTTGAATTTCCTTTTTTTCTTTTGTGTGGAGTATGGCAACTGATAACAGAATTCTCGCTTTCTGTGGATTTAGCGAGCCCCCCGCAATAAAATCATTTTGATCATCTATTTTATTATCTCTATTTATAAAACCATAGCCAGATCTGGAGCATCTAACTACAAAAACACCTTGATGACTTGCATTACGCAATGCGTTGGTAACTGCGCTTGATTGATAACCCTTCCCCATTCCGGCACTAATTATCCCCCTGGCACCACTTGCTACTAGCACCTCGACAAGATGACTATCTAATCCTAAATGACCATATAATATATAAACTTTAGGGAGTTCTTTAATTTTATTAATAGTAAATTCACTCCGATAAGTGTGTCTGTAAGTTGGTAAGTTTTGAATACATAGGCGAGTACCCTGCACAAAACCGAGTAAGCCTAAGCCATTTACAGAAAAATCCCCTGCAACAGAGGGATTGATTTTGGTCGCTGCACGAGCACTCACAATGCCATCATTAAAGCTAAGAACAACTCCAACACCTGACATCTCTTTATGGCTTGCAATTAATATCGAATTGAATAAATTCCGAGTACCATCATAACCTAACGCACCCGTTGGTCTAAACGAACCAGTAAAAACAATAGGTTTTTTTGTTCTAACAACCAGATTTATAAAATAGGCAGTTTCTTCGATACAATTTGTACCTTGTATAACAACAATCCCATCTATTTCATCTTTGTTGGCTAATTCATTAATTTTCATTGCAACGAAGATTAACTCTTCTTGTGTCATGTCATGGCTGATTTGTTGCAGTATTTGCTGGCTGCTTATGGTGAAATGATTCTTTTTGAATGGTAACAAAGCAATTAACTTATCTATTTGAATCGACGGGTGCTGATAAAATTCATCTGTTTGATTGTGAGATAGGCTGGCTATCGTGCCGCCAAGGCCGACAACATGAATACATGGTCTTCTAGTTTTAGATGATACAAAATGCTCCCTGCTTTCCATCATGTTATGCATCTCAAAAGAGATTTGGGGCATTATAAGTTTTTTCATGAAATCTGAACAGGATTTATTGTGCTGAATTTTAAACGGCTTTCGGATAGGAAAACTAATCCTTAAGCTAACGTCATACAGGGCATTTTGTAATGGTGGATAATTGCAGTGCTCTCCAGCTTCCTTAATGAAATGGCGAGCGGAGGTCGACAGTGTTTTTTTCTGATTTTTTGGGGCTGGACTTGTTTGCTGGCAGAGCTCTGTCTTGTAGATACTGTCTTTAAAAGCAAGCCCAATTTTCATTAAAAGGTTTGTTATTTTTAAGAACGCCAAAGATGATATGGG